>CAYHZL010000014.1:0-34359 GCA_964361075.1 uncultured Chitinophagaceae bacterium | reverse complement strand
CTGTTGCAACTGAAACGCCTGCCTGATCGGCTACTTCTTTGATTGTGGCTTTCATGAGGAGTGTTGCTTGATCATTGTTAAGATCATTTTGAATTTTTCAATTGCTTTCACTGCGTGAGGAATTGCAGCAGGCATTATGATTGACTGACCGGCGATAAGTTTGTGCACGTTGCCGCCGATAATAATTTCCGCAGTGCCATCTACAATTTGAACCAACGCATCGAAAGGTGCAGTGTGTTCGCTGAGTTCTTCACCTTTATCAAAGGCGAAGAGAGTAACAGTTCCCGTTGCTTTTTTGATAATCGTTTTGCTTACAACTGCATTGTTTGCATAATCAATAATGCCGTTGAAAGAAAATATTTTTGCTGTTTCAAATTCGGTTGCGCTCATAGCATAGTAGTAGTGTAGAAATTTTTACCAGCCCAATTTTTTTCGTGCTGCTTCGCTAATCATGGAAGGATTCCATTGTGGTTGCCAAACGATGCGCACGTCTGCATTGGTTACGCCCGGTACGTTGCTTACTTGCTGGCGTACTTGGTCGGCAATATGATTTGCCATTCCGCAGCCAGGGGAAGTGAGAGTCATTTTCACGCCAACCCAATTATCAATTATTTTTACATCATAAATTAATCCAAGGTCTACAACACTCACCGGAATTTCCGGATCATACACGTTCTGTAATGAAGAGTAGACTTGTTCTTTGGTAACTTCTATTTGTTGTTCCATAATTGTTTTCGATTTGTATCAAAAAAAATAAATATTAGGACATCTCTAAAAACCTTCAAGGTTTAACTTGAGGGCGGTTCTATAAATTGAAAAAAAAATTTCTCGCAAAGACGCGAAGCCGCAAAATGTTTATTATTATTTGTTTTCTTTGTGCCTTTGTGTCTTCGTGGCGAAAAAAACTTAATTTTTGGAATCGCCCTTGACCAAATTTTGTGATGGTAAAATTTTATGGTATATCGCAAAAACAAAAAACCTTGAAGGTTTCGTAATCCCGAAGGGATCCCTTCGGGATAAGTTTTTAGAGATGTCATTATTTAAATACAATGTACTGAATTTTTCTTCTATTCGGTAAAAAGAGCAGAAGTTTTTTTTGTATACATCATAATGTATGTAAGAATGATCTGTTGAGTGTTATCATCTATTTTTGCTTTCTTGCTCATTTCAGGAAAGATTTTTTCCCATTCGCTTTTAGTATATTTTTGCGGTGAAGGTACGCTATGGCATCCGCTGCAATACTGAATATATCTTTCTCTCCCTTGAAGCGCGATGTGCAGGGAAGGGGATTGATTATTTTTTTGAATGTCGTCGTCAGTCGGTTTGGGAATACTTGTTGAACAAGAAGACACACACAAGAGAATTCCAGCAACAGATACTAAGAAAAAGAAATTCATATTATAAATGAAACGAAAATAATAATCGCGATTCTGTTTGATACGCTGCGGTTCCTTTACTTGTTGAAAGTTCAGGAAGCAGAGAGAGTACCACCCACCAATTTTCGGCGGAATAGGAAAGTGTAGATCCGGCATACAGTGTTGATAATGTTGTAATATTATCTTTTCTTTTGTGTATCGAGCGTGCTTCAATTCCCAATGAAAAATTATTATTGATTGCGTAGGCAATACCGGCTGCAATTTCATAGTGCTGGGATGTTTCGTTCAGGACAGCACCTTTTTCAACTTCAGCTTCGCTTTCATGTTCTATTACAAAATTTGCAGCAACCAGAAATTTTTCTATTTGTTTATCAAAGATAAGTTTCCCTTCAAACTCCACTTCGTTTAAACCCAATGTTGCTTCGCCGTACAATGCCATGCCAATAGCATCTGCGGTTCTATCCATCACTTTATATTTCCATTCGCTGGAAATGCTTGCTTCGGATGAAGCAACTGTGCCGCTGTTCAGCGCGCCTTGTGATGAATCGGCAAGTTTCCATGTGTAATTGAAATACAGTGCGGACATCAGATTATTTACAACACCAAATTCGTATTCGAAACGCTGGTCAAATCTTCGAGAAAAATATTTTGAATGTGTTCGATAGGTGTTCCACGTTTCTAATTCGCGAACGTGCGGTGAGAGTACAGAAGATTCATACACAAATCCAAACCGACGCTCGTTGGCGTGAAGAGAGGATGGTGTATATGCGATGACAATTGCAACAACACAGTGTATGAAGATGTTAACTTTTTTCATGGAATTACTCCTTTGTTAATGAATGAATGTGAATTCACAAAGGAAACCATCTATGCTTTCTTGACTTCAACATACAGCTTTGTGTATATTATTTCAGAAAAAGATGTTTGCCTTGTGTGAACTCTTTTTTGTTTTTGAATGCATTACCTAATACCTTTTGCTGAGGATTTTTTTAGGTAATGCATTTTTTATTTGTAGTGTTTTACAGTTCTGACTTGCGTTGAAGAACAACCACACTCTTCGCTATTACTGCAAGGAAATTTTTTTGCACGTTGGCGTTTTTTTATTTCACTTCGCACTAAAAGAAATGCACTTACCGCGACGATAACGAACGATGTAATTTGTTGCCAATCCATAAATTTATCCGATCAATAATCCAATTCTGTAAACCAAAAAAGTAACTACGTATGCAAGTGTTGTCATATACATGAATTGAAAAGTTGGCCACCGCCATCCGTTTGATTCACGACGAACGACAGCAATTGTTGACATACATTGCAATGAAAGTACGTAATATACCATTACACAAATTGCGGTTAGAATTGTGAATGTTGGTAATCCGGTTGCGGGATCAATATCGTTTTGCATTTGTTCGCGCAGGGAAAGAGTATTGTTGCTCGAGTTTTCGATATTATAAATTGTTCCCATTGTTGCAACAAACACTTCGCGTTGTAAAAGCGAGGTAATAAGTCCGATACCAATTTTCCAATCAAATCCTAATGGCTTAATAATAGGTGCAATCGCGTGTCCGGCTTTTCCGACAAAGCTATGAGATAATTTTTCTGCGGGAGAGCTGTTTTCAAGTTTAGGATATGTTGCTAAAAACCAAAGCACAATTGAAACACCAAGAATTATTGTGCCGGCGCGTTTCAAAAAAAGCCGTGAACGTTCCCACATGTGCAGCAGTGTGGATTTAAGTGATGGAACTTTGTATGGAGGTAACTCCATAATAAAGGGCGGCGTTTCACTTTTAAGTATAGTTTTTTTGAAGAGCCACGCCATGATTAAAGCTGTAAATAATCCGAGCAAGTACATTGAAACAAGAACTAATCCCGGTAAAGAAATGAAACCAAAAACATAATGGCGTGGAATAAATACTGCAATCATTAATGCGTACACTGGCAAGCGTGCACTGCAGCTCATCAACGGCGCAACGAGCATGGTTACTAATCTATCTTTCGGACTTTCGATTGTTCGCGTTGCCATAATTCCGGGAATTGCACAGGCGAACGAACTCAACATCGGGATAAAAGATTTTCCGTGTAGTCCAACTTTGCTCATCACTCTATCCATAATAAACGCGGCTCGCGACATGTATCCTGTATCTTCAAGCAAACCAAGAAATAGAAATAAAAATAATATCTGCGGAAGAAATGCAACAACAGCGCCAACACCGGCGATTGCGCCATTGATGATTAAATCATGCAAATCTCCCGGAGGAATAATTTTTCCGACTTGAATTCCCAACCAAGCGAAACCTTCGCTAATTAATTCCATAGGAAGATTTGCCCATGAAAAAATTGTCTGAAACATCAAAGCCATCAGCGCGAAAAAAATAACAAAGCCCCACACTCTATGTGTTACTACTCTATCTATTCTATCGCTGAATGAAATTGAGGAACGCTGCGACGAAATCACTGAAGCATTGCAAACTTTTTTTATCCATTGATAGCGTGCTTCAACAAAAACAGAATGACGATCGAAGCCGAGAAAATCCAACTTCTCATAATCTTTTTGTAGATGTGAAAGAATTTCCGGTGCGTAACGATCTTTGTGTTCATCAATTTCGTATGGCGATGCGAGCAAAGAAATTGCTTCATGAAATGCAACAGGTTCAGGCAATTGATGTGTTGCCTGCAGCATTGATTGTAATTCTTCGTGTTCTTCTTTTACTTTTTTGGGAAGAACCCATTGCCGTAGTTGTGTGGAAGTATGAATTTCGGAAGATAACACAGCACGCAATTCCCGTACGCCAATATTTTTACTTGCTACTGTTCGAACAACCGGAACTCCTAATTCTTTTGACAGAGCTGGGATATTTATTTTTATACCTTCTTGCTCTGCAACATCCATCATATTTAAAGCAACAATGATTGCGAAGTGATGATCAATAATTTGGCTGACGAGATAAAGATTGCGTTCAAGATTGCTTGCATCAACAACACAAATGATAAGATCGGGAAGAGGGATGTTTGGTACGCGTCCGAGTAAAACATCGGTAGCAATTTTTTCGTCAGGAGAATTTGCCGTAAGACTATATGTACCGGGTAAATCAAGAATAGAAATTTCTTCTCCGGTGGTGAGAAAAATTTTACCTTCTTTTTTTTCTACAGTAACACCCGGATAGTTTCCAACTTTTTGCCGAAGTCCGGTAAGCGCATTAAAAAGAGTCGTCTTCCCGGAATTAGGATTACCAATGATAGCAATGTTTTCTATTTTTCTATTAACAATCATAGTTAGTTTGTAACGGATTTCGAAATAATAATCGATTCAGCTTCTTCTTTGCGAAGTGACAAACGATATCCACGTATGCTGATTTCGATAGGATCGCCTAATGGAGCGAATCGGATAATTTCAATGGAGGTACCTTTAATTAATCCCATTTCCAATAATCGCTGTTTTATTTTTGGCGATGCAGAAGTGATGTGACTAATAATTCCAACCTCGCTTGGCTTCAGTGTATTTAACGTGCGCTCATTCATGATTATTCGAAAGATGTAACAACAATATCTTTTGCAATTGAATGATGCAAACCAACACGGGAATTACATACCTCGCAAATGAGTTGCGACGAGCTACTAGTTACACAGCGAATAACTGCATTTTCGCAAAATCCAAGCTCGCGTAAGCGGTGGCAGACTTCTGGTTGAGATTCGAGACGGTAAATTTTTACTCTTTTTCCAACAGGAATTTCAGTTAATGATTTCATAAATTTAAATTATTTTTGACATTTAGAACAAACACCGAAAATTTGAAGAGTGGAACTTTGATGTTTAAAATTATTTTCTGCGCAAACTTCTTCTTGAATTTTTATCACTTTTTCATTTACAAACTCAAGAATATCTCCACACTGCAAACAGATCATGTGATCATGATGCGGTCTGCCCAAAGCTTTTTCATAGCGAGAGTGGTTTTCGCCAAACCTATATTTTGATATGAGACCACAATCTTGCAATAGGTCTAGCGTGTTATAAACTGTAGCACGCGAAACCTTTCCCTTATTTCCTGTCTTCATTTGAAGGAAAAGCTCATCAGCGTCAAAATGTCCGTCGCAGTTCATAACAGCTTCGAGAACATAAAAACGCTCGGGTGTAATTCTGTAGTTGCCAGATTTCAAATACTTTGTAAAATTTTCTTTTGCTAATTCCATATCCATGATTACAAAGAGGACAACTAATGTGCCAATTTTTATTTGGACTTAATCTAAATTAATATAATAAGAAAAATTTACGATGTCAATATAAAGTGGCTAAAATAGTTAAAAAATGCAAATTGGACTAATATAGTCTTGTTTAATCTAAATAATAAAATTGTTCTAAACATGTAATTATTTATATTGTTCCGGCTTTTGGGAAAGAGTTTGTTAAATAAGGGAAAAGTAGGGAATATTTTTGTATTTTCAAGTAACGTTTTTTAGTACTAAAAAAATGTTGTAGTTGTTGTATTATTGATTCTTTGTTTAAATATGGATAAAAATTTTCTCTTTTTTTCTGTTAGTATTGTAATAATTTCCATGATTTTTGGAATTCTAAATTATTTTGAAATCCAAACCCAATTTTATATTTGGGAAATATTAGTTGATTTAAAAACTCTCGCTCTCGTTCTTTTGCTTGCTATTTTTTCAAAAAAACAGAATTGGAAGATGGATATTTTACCGCTTATCAAAATATGGAATACGTATAAAAATTTTCTTTTTTTCTTTTTACCAGTTATTTTTGCCGGAGTGGTTGTAATTGTTGGTATTATTTTTAATAAGATTGAATACAGAGCTGTTGAAAATACAACAACTCTTATTCTTACTACATTATTTGATATTCCATCCATCTTTGTATTTTCAGTAACTACTTTTCTGGTTGAAGAGTTTGTCTTTCGTGGTTTTATTTTCGCCCAATTTCAAAAAAATTCTTCTATATGGTACTCTTTTGTGGCTTCTTCATTAATTTGGACGTTATATTCATTTTCTGATATTCCATTGCACTTTATAAAGGGTAATGGCTCACAATTTATTCTTATATTTTTTTATTTATTTTCAATAGGTTTTTTTTCATCAGCAGTTTATTTATTAACGCAGTCAATTTGGTGTTCATACTCATTTCGAGTTGGCACTATTACACTCATTCCACTTGTTTTAACACTTCTTTCTGGTGAAAACGACTCATTTTTTGTTACTGAACAATACTTGTTTTATGGTGATGGCATTCTTTTTTCATCAATATTGTTATCTCTTTCTATAATATTTTTAGTCTACTTCAGGGGCAAAAACAAGCTTGTTTCCGATCAAAATAAAACCGCTTAATACTGTAAAATTTCAAAGTTTTTACTTGACTCTTATCATAAAATGCGATAATATTGAAATAAAAGAGGCTTACCAATTCACCTAAAGCAAGGTGGTAAGTATAGAGCAAAAGCGTTTAGTTTAAGTATTTCATAATTAACAAACCTATTTCATAGGATTTCAAACAAAAACTTAATAAAGGAGACATCAATGAGCCGATTTAGCGAAATAGTTGAACTTGTTCACAGCTTTGAAAAAGATTTTATCAAATTTTACGATAAAGGCAATAAATCTGCTGGAACTCGCGTTCGGAAACACATGAATGAATTAAAGCGAAAATCTCAAGATATTCGTAAAGAAGTTCAGGAAATTAAAGGTGTTGGAAAAGATGAAGAGGAAACAGTAGAAACAACAGCCGTAAATTCATAATATATTTTTTTACATTTTGTAAAAGCCAACAACAAAGAGATTTGCTGTTGGCTTTCTTTTTTAAGAAATTTCGGAACATTTTATTGTATCAATCGTCTATATTTTTACAAAAACCAAATAATAGAATGAATGAGTAAGCCGGCAATTATTCGTATTCACGAAGCACATATTCCAAATGAGCAAAAAAGCGACGATGTGTTGATTTCGCTTTTTCAAAACGGTCAGAAGGAAGTATTTCGATTTCTGGTTGAGCGATACCAGGAGCGTGTGCGCAATCTTATTTATTCCATATTCAAAGAAAATGGAATAGTTGATGATTTGGCTCAAGAAGTTTTTATAAAAGTGTACGAAGCGTTGCCGAAATTTCGTTTTGAATCATCGTTTTATACGTGGCTTTATAGAATTGCGGTTAATAAAAGTCGAGATGAGTTGAGAAAGCGAAAAGTAAAGAGGTTTTTTTCCTTAGAGGTTATGATGGAAACATCCGATAAGGTTTTGGAAGCAAGTGCAAGCTATAATCACTATGATTTCAATGTAAGTGAAGTGATTGAAAATGGGCTTCAAAAATTACCAGAGAAATTTCGCATCCCCGTTATTTTGAAAGATGTAGATGGATTTTCATACGAAGAAATGACTGAAATAATGGATTGCGAAATTGGCACTGTAAAGTCTCGGCTTTCGCGCGGACGGGCAATGCTTCGAACACTATTACAGCCGTTGATGGAAAATTGATAAAAGGAAAGGGCAGATTTTTTATCTGTTCGAAATATGTAACACTATGAAAAAGTTTTCGAAAAAAGAATTATCATATCAACTTTCGCTCTATCTTGATGGAGCGCTTGATCCGTTTGAAGTGAAGGAACTTGAGGAGTATCTTGCCGGCAATGCTGAAGCCAAAAAAGAATACGATTCGCTGAAAGCATTAAAATCGTCCCTCTCATCCAAATCACCTATTGAGAAGAATGAATGGTTTTGGGCGCGTCTTTCGCATACAATAGATAAACGTTCAGAGAAAAAATTTCTTCAACGGAAATCAGTATTTGCTCTCTTCAGCGCCGGTGCTTTTGCAATTGTTGTCATTACATTACTTTTTGTAAAGGATGGGAGACTCTTCACACATTTTTTGAATGAAAAAAAAGAACAAGTCGTTGCCGTGCGTAATCAATTGATGCAGGGAAATATTATTCCACTTTTTACAAATTTGGATAAAGAAAAAGTGTTGCAGTTTGCGTTGTTTGGCAGTTTGTCTATTGATTCTGAAAAAACAACGGCGCTTCAGGTGAATAAAAATGGAGAGAATGGTTATAAAATTGAATTTACGCGCATGGAACAACAACACAGGCCGATTGTTTCATTACAAGAGTTTTATTCAGAAATACGTGCAACACCAAATCAACATAAAGTTGTCGATTCAATTTTAAATTATTGCAAAGATAAAATTCAAAATTCGGTTTTCGTAGGCGAGAATGAAGAAGTTGCTATCCACGCGGAGTTGGCTTCGCTTAATAAAGAAATGATGACGAATATTGCCGCGAGTTTAGAACCGGTACAGCGTATTCGATTTCAGAAATTTTTAGATGCGCGTAATGCACCGTACACTGTTGTTGCCGGAAATTTACCATCAACATCGCCGGAAAAAATTTATAAAAGAATTGCATTAGCACCGCGATCAAATCGCTTCGTAGTTATCGCCGGTGATTCTGTTCAATACACAGAAATGAATCCTGATAAAGTGCGCGATATTGTTGAGAATATAAATGCAACGCGTACTAATATTTCGAGAGTAAATATTGTCATTCAAGAGATGATTCAACAGTTTAATGACCGTGCAATTTCGATGCGTGAACGTACTTTTTCTCATTCACATGCGCCGATTCAAGTAACTGGAAGTGAGCAGTGTGTCAGAATTCAAATTGATGATGAGGCAGAAACAGTGCCGAACATACATGAGTTCGAAATGGTGATGCCGCGTCGTGCGCCGAAAGCACTTCAGGTTGAACATGAACAACAACGCTCGCAACAATTCAAAATTTTAAGCGACTCGGCTTTTGCAATGGAAATTCCGACTGATAGTGCGATGGTTCGTATTTTCCGTTCGATGCCGCGAGGCGAATTCTTTTTTGAATTTAAAGATTCGTCATCTTCGCGTTCGCGTGTTCGCATGTTAATGAAGCCGCGTAAAAACAAACATATTGAAAATAAAACCGAGTGGAAGAATTTCAATGAGAAAAAAATTGATTTAGATGAAATTCCACAACATCAGGAGAAGCGTCCGGTGAAACGTGATGTTGATAGTGGCGGCATTGAATTGTAATTTTTTTGAATAGCTGCGAAACAAAAAACCCCATCAAAAGATGGGGTTTTTTGTTTTAGATCATTGCTTCTTCCATGTCAGCACGCTGTGCTCTGCGAATGGCTTTAATTTTTTTCATTCGCCTTTTCACAGATGGCTTGGTGAAAAACGCGCGCTTCTTAAATTCTTTCAATACACCTGAACGTTCATATTTCTTTTTGAATCGTTTAATTGCACGGTCAATGGATTCGTTTTCGTTAACAACTACTCCTACCAATGAATATCACCTCCTGCCTTTTTTCAGTTTAATTATTCTTCAAATTGTAAATTTTCAATAAGTTTTTTTTCGCCTAACTTTTCAAAAGTTACCCAAATAGCATTGGTACCGTTTGATGTTTTTTCTTTTCGCACAACTTTTCCCATATCATCCCAATCGGTATGATAAATGAGAGTACCTTTGGTGTAAATTTTTTCAGGTGAATAATTGATGCACTCTTCACGCGATATTTTAAGAACCTTATCATTATCTCTTGATGTGCCAAGATCAATAAGCACACTGTGGCGGCATCGAGTGCAACGATGCCACACTTTTGATTCGGAGCCCTCGACAGCACCAAGAATTTCCATTTTAGCGTCTTGTTTACCACAAGATTCGCACTTTCTTGTTACATATTTTGTTTTAGCCATTACAAACTCCGTTTGGAGAATTGCGAGGAATAAATGAGTGAATTAACAATCGAGGGTTGATACGGTTGATGTACTACAGAAGATTACTTCAAACCTCATATATATAATACAAAATTTGTTTCATCGAAGTCAAGGTGAATTTAGTATTAAGAAAATTTGGATTTACAGAGTTGTATGTCTGTATTCAATGCGGGGAGATTTCAATTGATTTTTTTTGTGTTATTCAGTATATTTGCGCATAATTTTATATTGTGTTCATTTCATTTTGTGTTTTCCTGATGAAAAATATAGTACTACGTCTATTAAATATTAAATAATCATTTTACTTTTTGGTGGAAAAGAGGGAAATGTTTTTCCCTCTTTTTTTTGAGAGGATCGAAAACGATATGGCAGAAAAATCTTATGATATAATTATTATCGGTGGTGGTCCGGGTGGTTATGTTGCAGCTATCCGTGCAGGGCAGTTGGGATTAAAAACATTAGTTGTCGAGAAAGATAAACTTGGTGGTGTGTGCTTAAATTGGGGTTGTATCCCGACCAAAGCATTGTTAAAAAATGCTGAAGTATACAATCTTTTAAAACATGCCGATGAATACGGATTTACTTTTGATAATTTAAAAGTAGATTTTTCGAAAGCGGTAAAACGCAGCCGCGATATTTCCGGCAGACTTTCAAAGGGAATTGAGTTTTTATTCAAAAAAAATAAAGTTGACCATATTTATGGTATTGCAAAAGTTGCTGCCAAAGGTGTTGTTGAAGTAACGCAAGCCGGCAAGGTGGATAAAATTTCTGCGAAACATATTATCGTTGCGACCGGCACAAAAAATCGTGCAATTCCCGGTGTTGCCGTAGATAGAAAGCAAATAATTACAAGTACTGAAGCGATGGTGTTGCCTGAAGCTCCGAAGCGAATGATCATCATTGGTGCGGGGGCGATTGGAATTGAGTTTGCGTATTTTTACAATACGTATGGAACGAAGGTAACTGTTGTAGAAATGATGGACAGCATTCTTCCGATTGAAGACCGTGAAGTTACAAAAACACTTCGCCGTATTTTCGAAAAAAGCGGAGTAGAAATTCATACCGAAACAAAAGTTGAATCCGTGAAAACAGGAAAAGAAGTTGTTGTTACTGTCAGCGGAAAAGATGGTGTGAAGAAAGAACTTGTTGGCGATGTTGCGTTGGTTGCAATTGGTGTGCAGGGCAACACAGAAAATCTCGGACTTGAAGCGCTTGGCGTGAAGATTGATAAAACATTTATTACTGTTGATAAAAATTACAAAACAAATGTTGATGGCATGTACGCAATTGGTGATGTGAACGGACCGCCGTGGCTTGCACACGTTGCATCGCACGAAGGTGTTGTGTGTGTTGAAGCTATCGCTGGAAAAAATCCTCATCCGGTTGATTATGATAATGTTCCCGGCTGCACGTATTGCCAGCCGCAAGTTGCAAGCGTTGGATTGACTGAAGAACAAGCACGCGAGAAAGGTTATGAAATTAAAGTGGGACGATACCCATTCCGTTCGCACGGAAAAGCAATGGCAATTAACGAAACAGAAGGTTTTGTAAAATTAATTTTTGATGCAAAGTACGGTGAACTTCTCGGCGCACATATTATTGGAGCGGAAGCGACGGAAATGCTTGCGGAACTTGTTACTGCTCGTACGTTGGAAACAACTGCCGAACAATTGATTCATACAATGCACGCACATCCAACGTTGAGCGAAGGCATTGGAGAAGCTGCGATGGATGCATACGGTCATGCGTTGCATGTTTGAAAATAAATTATGAAACAACTTCTCACAATCAATCTTGGTCGTACGCGGTACGCCGATGCATGGGAATTGCAGAAGAAAATTTTTTCTGCTCGTCTCGAAAAAAAAATTCCCGATGTGTTGCTGCTGACGGAACACGACCCGGTATTCACACTTGGTAAAGGAGCCGATACAAATCATCTTCTCGCATCTGACGAAGAGTTGCATGAAAAAAAGATTGACATGTTTCATATCGATCGCGGCGGCGATGTAACATTTCACGGTCCGGGACAAATTGTTGGTTATCCGATTCTCGATTTGAATAATTACTACTGCGATATTCATCGTTACCTTCGCGATCTGGAAGAAGTACTTATTCAAACATTGAGCGAATATGAAGTGCAAGCAATGCGGTCAGAAGGATTGACGGGCGTTTGGGTTAAGAATGAAAAAATTGCTGCCATTGGTGTGAAGGTAAGCCGTTGGATAACGATGCACGGATTCGCATTAAATGTTAATACGGACTTACAATATTTTGAAAGAATGATTCCGTGCGGAATTTTTGATAAAGGCGTTACCTCGCTTTACACTATTGTAGAAAAAAAATATTCACTACAGGACGTTGAACAAACTCTTATTCGGAAATTTGAAACAGTTTTTTCAGTCGAATCAAAACAGGTTTCGATTGAAGATTTTCTAACAATACTTCCACAAGAAGAAATTGTTGTATAGGAAAAAAACATGCCATCCAAAAAAGAAGCAGAACTAACAAAGAAAAAATCTTCGCCATCAAATGGAGAAATGAAACGAGCATTGTCCTCGTTATCAATAAGCAATAAGCAATATGTTGCCGCATTTCGCACGATGGTGTTGTCGCGTTTCATTGATGAAAAAGAAATGAACTTGTTGAAACAAGGAAAAGTTCTTTTTCATATCAGCGGACCCGGACACGAAGCGATTCAGATTGCAGCGGCAATGGCAATGAAGCCGGCATACGATTGGGCATATCCGTATTACCGCGATCTTGCATTTTCACTGGCGTATGGTTCTACAGCAAAAGAAATTTTTTGTGAAAATATGCATCGCACGGAAGGACCAAGTTCACACGGTCGTCAAATGCCATCGCATTATGGAAATAAAAATCTTCGCATCGTCGGTCAATCAAGTCCGACAGGAACACAGTACTTGCAAGCAGTGGGAACTGCGATGGGCAGTGTGCGCGAAGGTGTTAATGAAGTTGTGTACGTTTCGTCGGGAGAAGGTGCAACCAGTGAAGGTGAATTTGCGGAAGCGTTGAACTGGGCGAGCCGCGAAAAATTTCCCGTTCTGTTTGTAATTCAAAATAATAAATATGCAATTTCAGTTCCGGTGAAAGATCAAATCGCCGGCGGCTCGCTGTTCGAACTGACAAAAGGATATCCGAATCTTCATCGTTACAAAGTTGATGGAACTGATTTTCCTGAATCGTTTCGAGCAGCACAGGAAGCTGTTGCACATGCGCGGGCAGGCAATGGACCGAGTTTAATTGAAGCAGATGTTGTGCGTTTGTTTCCACATTCATCGTCGGATGATCCAAAAAAATATATGACGGCTGCGGAGATGGAAGAAAATCGCCGACGCGATCCTCTTCCGAAGATGGAAAAATTTTTACTCGAACATAAAATTCTTTCTTCACATCACATTGAAAAAATAAAAATTGAAGTGAAGCAAGAAGTTGAATTGGCGGCAGAGTATGCAGAAGCCGCTCCAAGTCCGACGGTAGAGACTGTTGAAAGAAATGTGTTCTCGCCAATCGTTGTTGTGCCGAAAGAAAATTTTCACGAAACAGAACATCTCGGAAAAAATATTGTGTTAGTTGATGCAATCAATCATGCACTTCACGAAGAGATGAAACACAATCCCAAAATGCTTGTGTATGGTGAAGACGTTGCGGATGGAAAAGGCGGCGTGTTCACTGCGACAAAAGGATTGACAAATACTTTTGGAGTGAAACGATGTTTTAATTCTCCTCTTGCCGAAGCAAGTATTGTTGGAACAGCAATCGGACTTTCCGTGCGCGGATTTAAACCGGTTGTTGAAATTCAATTTGGCGATTATATCTGGCCGGCGTTTATGCAATTCAAAGATGAGCTTGTGCATATTCGTTACCGTACTGATGGCGATTGGTCGTGCCCTGCAGTTATTCGAGTTGCGGTTGGCGGATATATTCGCGGCGGATTGTATCACAGTCAAAGCATTGAAGGTTTTTTTGCGCACATGCCCGGTTTGTGGATTGCATTTCCTTCGAATGCCGCGGATGCAAAAGGTTTGTTGAAGACTGCATGCCGCGAAGATAATCCTGTTTTGTTCTGCGAACACAAAGGATTGTATCGTCAGCAATTTGCGGCATCACCGGAACCGGATGAAAATTTTTTACTTCCATTCGGTAAAGGAAAAATAAAAAAAGAAGGAAACGATATTACCATTGTAACGTGGGGATTTCTTGTTCAGCGTTCACTTGAAGCGGCGCGTAAGTTGGAAGAAAAAGGTGTGAGTGTTGAAGTGATTGATTTGCGTACAATTTGTCCGTGGGATAAAGAAATGGTGATGACTTCAGTAAAGAAAACTGGAAAGGTGTTAATCGTTCACGAAGATACGCGCACCGGGGGTTTTGGTGCAGAAATTGGAATGACAATTGCCGAAGAATGTTTCGAGTGGCTCGATGCGCCGCTTGCTCGTGTGTGCGCACTTGATACGCCAATTGCATTTGCACCGACATTGGAGAATGCAATTCTTCCGCAAGAATATCACATAACAAACGCGCTTGAAAAATTAGCGGCGTACTAATACGAAGGAAAAAATATGGAAAATCAATTTCACGCGCACGACTTCCTCGACACGTTGCAAGAATATCCTGATGGCTGCGAAATTGCATCGCTTCGAACAATGGTGTCGGAAAAATTTGGCAGCGATGCGCGTTTTGTGAATTGCTCTGAAATGAAATTCACCATTGACGAACTTCTGTTGTTCTTGCAACAAAGAGGAAAAATTATTGTGGAAGGTGATGTTGTAAAACTGAACGTTGCACGAATGTGCAAACACTAAAATGCAGTATGAGAAAAATTGAATCGGTTGTAGCAAAATATTCATTGAAGGAGCAACCGACAGACTTTGCATATTGGCAAACGAAATCTGTTGAGGAACGATTTGCTGAAATGGAAAGATTGCTACAAGAATATTTAGATGCGCATCCAGAACTGCCAAGAAAATTTGACAAAACGCGAGTGCGAATTCTGAAAAAAGAAAATGGAAAATTTATAGTTATAGATATTTGTCTCAATGAACAACGCAACGAAAGGTTTGTTTCAGAAAAAGAATGGCAAAGTCTTCTATAAAGAAATCTGAAAAGAAAATAAAGAAAACCACTGATTGTTCTCTTTCTACCGAACAGTATCTTCGACTCTACTATTATATGCGTCTTACGCGAGAGTTCGAGGAAGCAATTTTGAAATTGTATCGTCAAGGAAAAATTGTTGGCGGTGCATACACCGGCAATGGCAACGAAGCAACTGCAGTAGGAAGCGCGTTTGCATTACAAGCAAACGATTATCTTTTTCCGATGCACCGCGATATGGGTGCGCATTTGGTGAAAGGGCAATCGCTGCGAAATTTGATGTTACAGCATCTCGGACGCGGAAATAGTTTATCGAAAGGACGCGATGGCACCGGACATTATGCTGATCCTTCTTTGAAAATTTATGGCAACATCAGTCATCTCGGCGCAATGATTCCGATGGCAGTTGGTGTTGCGCTGGCAAGCAAACTTCGAAACGAAAAAGCTGTTGCTATGACATACATCGGCGATGGCGGATGCAACGTTGGAGATTTTCACGAATCGCTTGCCATGGCTTCTGTGATGAAGTTGCCGCTTGTGTTGATTGTTGAAAACAATCAGTTCGCATACTCAACACCAGTTACCAAGCAACATTCGGCACAAAAAATTTCTGACCGTGCACTTGGGTATGGCATTCCCGGATTCACTATTGATGGTACCGATCTTGACGCAGTGTATGCCACATGCAAGAACGCTGTTGAGCGAGCGCGGGCTGGCGAAGGTCCGACGTTAATTGAATCGGTTACAATGCGGATGCACGGACATTCGGCACATGATGGCGCAGAATATGTTCCGAAAAAATTGTTGGAAGAGTGGAAGAAAAAAGATCCGGTAGTGAGAATTGAAAAATTATTATCCGATAAAAAAATTCTTTCATCAAAAATAAAAGATGAGTATGGCAAAAAAATTTCCACTGAATTAGAAGATGCTGTTCAGTACGCAGTGGAAAGTCCATATCCGTCGGCAGAAGAAGCAGCGATTGGCGTGTTTGCTTTATAAGGATGAAGGATGAATTATGAAGGATGAAAAATATCCGGAAGATTATTTTTATTGTCATTCTGAGCGAAGCGAAGAATCTATTTTTTAAGAAAAGAAAATGTAATGCCGGTTATCTCGTACATCGAAGCAATTTCAAAAGCACTGTGGGAAGAGATGGAACGCGATGAATCCGTTTTTCTTCTTGGCGAAGATATTGGTGAGTATGGCGGCGCGTTCAAAGTTACAAAAGGATTTTTGAATCATTTCGGAACAAACCGCGTTGTAGATACCGTGCTTGCTGAAACGGCAATCATCGGTGCGGCAACCGGCGCTGCGGTGGTTGGTATGCGTCCTGTTGCTGAAATGCAATTTGCAGATTTTGTTACAACAGGTTTTAGTCAGTTAGTAAACAACACTGCATCAATTCATTATCGCTGGCATGTTCCATGTCCGATGGTGTTGCGGTTGCCGAGCGGCGCAGGAATTCACGGCGGACCGTTTCATTCGCGCAATCCTGAGGCGTGGTTCTTTCATCAACCGGGATTAAAAATTGTGGTGCCTTCAACTCCGTACGACGCGAAGGGATTGATGAAAGCCGCAGTGCGCGATAACAATCCTGTTTTATATTTGGAACACAAACGATTATATCGTCATATTAAAGGTGAAGTACCCGACGGTGAGTATATTGTAGAAATTGGTAAAGGTGATATTAAGCGTGAAGGAAGCGACATCTCTATTATAACGTACGGCTCGATGGTGCACCAATCGCTTGAAGCGGCAGAAGTATTGCAACAAGAAGATGGTGTGAGTGTTGAAGTTGTAGATTTACGAAGTCTGGCGCCGCTTGATACGGAAATTATTTTAGCTTCTGTGCGAAAGACAGGAAAAGTTTTAATCGCACACGAAGATACAATTACCGGCGGCATCGGCGGTGAAATTGCTGCGCTGATTGTCGAGTTTGCGTTTCAATTTCTCGATGCACCGATTAAAAGAATTGGTGCGATTGATACGCCGACGCCGTACAGTCCGCCGCTGGAAGATTTTTTTCTTCCGAACAAAGAAAAAATTATTACAGCGTTACGAGAACTTGCAAAGTTTTAAACGCAAAATTATAAATTATATTTTTTTTGAAAAACAAATAAAAACATTATGGCTTTAGTTGATGTAATCATGCCTCAGATGGGCGAAAGTATTGCCGAAGGAACGATTTCCAAATGGCATAAAAAAGTTGGCGACAAAATTGCCAAAGATGAAACACTGCTTGAAATTAGTACCGATAAAGTTGATTCCGAAATCCCGGCACCGGCGGCTGGTATTCTTGCTGAAATTTTATTTCCTGAACAAACAACAGTGAATGTGCACACGGTTATTGCAAAAATTCAAACTGATGTGAATGCGAGTATTACTGTTCCTTCTTCAAAGCCGGTTGAAGTGAAAGCGGAGCCGAAGCAAGGACCGATAACCGCACCTCAGCCTGTGCTGCAACAATCGGTTGCCGAAACAGAATCTGAACAATTCCAACATTCCGATAAATTTTATTCTCCATTAGTAATGAACATTGCGCGCACGGAAGGTGTTGCGTTACGTGAATTGGAAACAATTTCAGGAACAGGTGCAAACGGCCGCGTAACAAAAAATGATATTCTTGCTTTTGTGCAAGCAAAGAAAAGTGGACGAACTTCGCAGCCACAAGATGTTACACCTTCCATTGCACAAACGCGCACACAACCTGTTACAACATCAGGTGGTCGTGTTGAAGTAATTAAGATGGACAACATGCGCAAAGCAATTGCTGACCACATGGTGCGCAGCAAACATACTTCTGCGCACGTTGGCTCTCTTGCGGAAGCGGATGTTTCAAAAATTGTTTCATTCAGAGAAAAAAATAAAAACGCATTTGAAAAGCGTGAAGGATTCAAACTGACCTACACGCCATTCTTTCTTGAGGCAACAATAAAAGCTTTAAAAGATTTTCCTTTGTTAAATGCTTCTGTGGAAGGCGACAACATTCTTATTCGTAAAGATATTCACATTGGTGTTGCCGTTGCGTTGGAAAACGGATTGATTGTTCCCGTAATAAAAAATGCAGATTCGAAAAATCTTGCCGGTCTTGCAAAATCTGTGAATGATCTTGCAACACGCGCACGTTTGAAAAAACTTACTCCAGATGAAGTTACCGGTGGCACATTTACCGTAACCAACCCCGGAAACTTTGGCAACTTGTACGGCTTCCCGATCATTAATCAACCGCAAGTTGCAATTCTTGGAATCGGTGCAATTAAAAAACGTCCGGTGGTGATTGATGATGCGATTGCAATTCGTTCGATGGTGTACGTTTCCATGTCGTACGACCATCGCATTATTGATGGCGCACTTGGCGGAATGTTCTTGCAAAAGATTGTTGAGTATGTAGAAAGTTTTGACACGACACAAGCAATTTAAAATTACCTGTAACTGCTCAGCGAAAAATCATTTAGTAAATTCTAAACACATAGAAACATAGGGCACATTCGCCGCGGCGAATGTGTTCTACTGTGCCTATTGTGGTTAAGTTTTTCTCGGCGATTTAGCAGGATATTGTTCTATACATTTAAAACACTGAGTAGCGCGTTCAGTGCGCCTGCGGCGTATTTTTTTCAAAAAGAGTAACTCACGATATGAGTTACTTAGGAGTTACAATTACCTAAACATATCATATTTCAAAAAAACAGAGGAGGCAATGATGAAGAATTTTTTTGCGGTTTGTGTTGTTCTACTATGTGGAATTACTGAAGTGTATTCTCAATATTATTCTACTATTTCCGATCAAAATACATCAAATCCATTTGTTCTTTCATACGGTGTAGATTCGCGGATGCAATTGTTTGTTCCCGATACCGGGACGCAAATACTTTTCAATCCTGCAAGAGCGGCGTTGTTCAACCGGCAATTTGTTGTTGGAAAGTATGATGGTTTATCTAGATACTATAGCCAGCCGTTACCGACAATGGATATTGCTGTGCTGAGAAAAGACGAGAATGCATTTTGGATGATTCAATTGACTAATACGATAAACTCTACTATTTCTGAAAACGAAAATAATTACGAAGAAATAGTGCCTGTTCCACGAAAATATTATTTTAAAGAAAAACAAATTACTGAAAATAATATTACGAAAACACGACTTAAGATATCGAGAATAATTTTGAAGGATGCAACTTCATATTCGTATAGTTTGTATGGTTCATTCTTGCCAAACTCACTTAAACAAATTTATACTTACACTGATAATTTTTACAACTATACGACAACTTCAAAAAGTACAAAAAACTATTTCCGCAATGAAGATAGACGAATAAAAACGCCGGAATATTTATTGGGGACTGAAATCGGTATCGCCAATGAAAACTCTGATTTCATTTTTTCTGGAGAATATAAAGTAGGAAAAAGGGAATTGACCTATTTAAACAACAATGAGCGTTCAAATTTTGACAGTTCTGCATCTAATTTCAATTCCAACTATGATAAATCGTTATCAAGTTCATCTTCAACAATTGATCCCACAACGATTCGCGCAAATATATTTTATCAATATGCTGTGACTATGTTCGGAATTTCTACAAATAATTTTGTTTCGATTACTACATCCGTTCTTTCTGGTAATTATATTTTAGATATGAAAGTAACGAGCTTTAATAAATCGCAATCTGGCAGTAATCCTGTCTATGGTGATACGAGTATTATAGAATCGAATGGAAGTGTAAAAGGAACTAATTACGATATCTCTGTTTCATTCGGCAGTCTTATTCATATTGGATTTGATGAATTGCAAATTCAAACGGGAGTAATTCCTTCAATTTTCTATACAAAAAATATTGACGGTATTACGGGAAGCTCTTACTATTCACGCTCTATGTTAATTAAGTCGGAATATCAAAAATATGCTCTTGATATTACATTGCCATTTGTTGTATCGTATGCGCCAACGGAATGGTGCATGTTTTATTCTGGTATGAATGTAAATTATTCCTTTGATAAGTCTGATAGAAAAGATAAGGAGTTACCTTTAACTCGATATTTTTCATCTGCCAATAATTCTTCAAGCAATTATCTTGAACTAGGCAGTAATACATCATCTACGAACTATACTTCATTTTCAAGATTTTTTTTAAATATGCAACTTCAACATCGCTCAGGATTTAAAGTGCAACTCTCTTTCAGAGAAAACATAACACAATTCGGCGTTTGGGGAGTTTCTATGATGTACTTTTTCTGAAAATAAAATGGAATTTATTATACAAGAAATACCGGTTGTCGAAGAATCGAGACAACGCAAACCGGAATGGTTGAAGGCGCGTGTGCCGGGCGGACCGAATTATGCAAAACTTCGCACACTCATGGAACATCAGAAATTAAATACGGTGTGCGAAGAAGCGCGCTGCCCGAACATGGGCGAGTGCTGGAATTCCGGTACGGCAACGTTCATGATTCTTGGCGACACGTGTACGCGCAGTTGCGGATTTTGTGCTGTGAAAACCGGAAAAATGTTTTCGGTAGATGAAGACGAACCGCGCCGTGTTGGCGAAGCAGTTGAAAAAATGAATCTTCGGCACGCGGTAGTTACGTCTGTCAATCGCGATGAATTATTTGATGGTGGCGCACATGTTTTTGCAAAAACAATTCATGAAATTCGTGCGCGTGTCGCAACGTGCAGGATTGAAGTATTGATTCCGGATTTCATGGGAAGCGAGTATGCACTCAACATTGTGCTCGATGCGCAGCCCGATATTTTAAATCATAATACGGAAACAGTGCCGCGTCTGTATCGCACAGTTCGTCCGCAGGCGCACTACCATCGTTCGTTGGAATTGTTGGAGCGCGCAAAGCAACGCGGCTTTCTCACCAAATCAGGTTTAATGCTGGGACTTGGCGAAACGATTGACGAAGTAATTGATATGCTCGGCGACTTACGCGCTGTCGAATGCGACATTCTCACACTTGGTCAATATCTTCAGCCGACAAAACAACATTTACCGGTTGATCGTTTTGTGCATCCTGATGAGTTTGTAATGTTGAAACAAAAAGGAATGGAAATGGGATTTCGGTATATTGAATCCGGTCCGTTGGTGCGCAGTTCGTACCATGCAGCAGATCAGCTATAATTTTTTTACTCACTTGATACCATATAAAGGGCATCTCTAAAAACCTAAACAAATTGTCATTGCGAGGGAGGAACGACCGAAGCAATCCCTTTCTATCACACAGAAACGAAGATTGCTTCTCCGCCTTCGGCGGATCGCAATGACGACAATGTTTTTAGAGATGCCCTAAAGACAAAAAGGACGACTGTAGTTTATGAAGAAAGAAAACAAACAACCTCGTTGGAGCGATTTAAATCTTTCCGATGAAAAATTAAAAAAGATGTACTACGACATGCAACTTGTTCGCCGGTTTGAAGAACGCACAGCGCAAGAATATGGCAAAGGAAAAATCGGAGGCTTCTGTCATTTGTATATCGGGCAAGAAGCAGTTGGCATTGGTGCATTGTCTGCGTTGCGTGAAGATGATTACATTTTCACATCGTATCGCGATCATGGTCTTGCACTCACACGCGGAATTTCTGCGCGCGAATGTATGGCAGAATTATTCGGCAAAGTTACCGGATGTTCGAAAGGCATGGGCGGTTCGATGCACTTCTATGATTTGTCGAAAGGATTTATGGGCGGATGGGGAATTGTGGGCGGACATCCACCGCTTGCTTCCGGTACAGCATTCGCTTCAAAATATCAAGGAAGAGATTCTGTTACACTGTGCTTCTTCGGTGAAGCGGCAACGAACCAAGGTGTGTTTTACGAAACGATGAACCTCGCAATGTTGTGGAAACTTCCTATTGTTTTCATTTGCGAAAACAACCGCTATGGAATGGGTACATCTGTTGAGCGTTCATCCGCCGGCGGTAATTTGTTTGATCGCGCAGCAGGATTTCACATGGATCGTGATGCTGTTGATGGAATGGATGTCATCGAAATGTATCGCCACATTAACGAAGCGGTTGAGAAGGCACGAAAAAATTCCACACCAACAATGTTGGAAGCGCGCACGTACCGTTTTCGCGGACACTCAATGTCTGATCCGGGAACCTATCGCACAAAAGAAGAAGTGGAAGAATATAAAAGACTCGATCCGATTATTACATTTGGTGCCGAGTTGATTGCTTTTGGTATTGCAACGCAAGAACAGCTTGAGAAGATGGATGAAGAAATTAAAACGATTGTTGCCGATGCAGTAGAGTTCGCCGACAACAGTTCTGAACCACCGCTCGAAATGTTGCACCAATTCGTCTATGCATAAATAGAAAATTACTGAAAAAGGAAAATTAGTGGTATGGCACTTTTACAAATTAGAGAAGCATTAAATCAAGCAATGCGCGAAGAAATGGAACGCGACTCCACCGTGTATATTATGGGTGAAGAAGTTGCGCAATACAACGGCGCGTACAAAGTAACACAAGGTTTATGGAAACAATTCGGCGACAAACGAGTGATTGATACGCCGATTACTGAAGCCGGGTTTGCCGGTCTTGGAATTGGTTCGGCGATGATTGGCTTGCGCCCGATTGTTGAAATGATGACATGGAATTTTGCAATTCTTGCGTTCGATCAAATTTTTAATCATGCGGCAAAAATCCGTTCAATGTCCGCCGGACAATTTAAAGTTCCGATTGTATTTCGTGGACCGAACGGTCCGGCGCACATGCTTGGTGCGCAACATTCGCAAGCACTCGAATCAATGCTGTGCCACGTTCCCGGTTTAATTGTGATGACACCTTCAACACCGTACGATGCAAAGGGATTATTGAAATCGGCAATTCGTGATGACAATCCCGTTATGTTTTTGGAAAGCGAAATGATGTACGGATACAAAGGTGAAGTTCCGGAAGAAGAATATATTATTCCAATCGGCAAAGGTGATGTAAAGCGCGAAGGACAAGATGTTACAATTATTGCGTGGACAAAAATGGTTGCTGTTGCATTGAAAGCAGCAGATGAATTATCGAAAGAAGGAATTGAAGTTGAAGTGATTGATCCGCGAACATTACGTCCGCTGGATGAAGAATTAATTATTAATTCCGTGAAGAAAACAAATCGCTGTGTAATTGTGGAAGACTCGTGGCCGTATTCAAGTGTCGGTTCTGAAATCGCATACCGTATTCACACACATGCGTTTGATTATCTTGACGCGCCGGTGGAGAAAATAAACAGCGCCGATGTTCCGATGCCGTATGCAGCAAATCTTGAAAAGGAAGCATTGCCAAATCCGAAGAAAGTTATGGATGCGGTAAAAAAAGTTTTATATCGTTAACAACATTAAAACCAAACATGTTCTCGAAATTCTATTTGATTGCATTGATTAAGAGAAAAGGAAAATAGTATGGCTGTAAAAGTAGATATGCCGAAATTAAGCGACACGATGGAAGAAGGCGTTATTCTTAAATGGAGAAAAAAAGAAGGCGAAACAATTAAAGCAGGAGAAATTTTGTGCGATGTTCAGTCCGATAAAGCTGATATGGAACTTGAATCGTACGAAACAGGAACTGTATTAAAATTATTTGCAGCAGAAGGTCAGCCGATAAAAGTTGGAACATCGATGTATATCATTGGCAAAACAGGAGAAGATATTTCTTCATTGTTAAGTTCTGCACCCTCAGCACAGGTAAAGAAAGAAGAAACGAAAAAAGAGATAAATGTTGAAAGTGCAGCATCTGTTTCTTCTCCGGCAATTTTATCTGACTCGAAAATTAAAGCATCACCACTCGCAAAAAAAATTGCGCAAGCAAACAAAGTCGAACTTACGTCAGTAATTGGCAGCGGACCGATGGGACGCATCGTTAAAAAAGATATCGAAGAAGCACTCTTGCAAACAAGCGCTTCGTCTGCTCGTCCGATCATCGCGGGAAAAACTGTGGAAGTTCCTCTTTCACAAATGCGTAAAGCAATTGCAAAACGTTTAGTTGAAAGCAAAGCAACCGCACCTCATTTTTACATCACCAGCGAAGTGAATATGAAACAGGCGATTGCATTTCGCACTTCCTTGAATGAAAGTGGTGATTACAAAATTAGTTACAATGATATTATTATAAAAGCTGTTGCATCTACACTTCATAAACATCCAAAAGTGAATGCTACCTTTGCTGGCGATAAAATTATTCAACATGGTGCAATTCATGTTGGCGTTGCAGTAGCTATTGAAGACGGATTGATTACACCTGTTGTTCGCAATGCCGATATGAAAGGGCTTGCTGAAATTTCATCAGAGGTAAAGGGATTGGCAGTGAAGGCACGCGAGAAAAAATTAAAACCGGAAGAATTTCAAGGAAGCACATTTACAATTAGCAATCTTGGAATGTTTGATGTTGATAATTTTTCTGCAATCATCAATCCGCCGGAAGGAGCGATTCTTGCTGTAGGTTCAATTGTAGAGAAACCAGTTGTGGAAAATGGAACTATTGTTGTTGGAAATACTTTGAAGATGACACTTTCATGTGATCATCGTGTTATTGATGGCGCTGTTGCTGCGCAGTTTATGCAGGAACTAAAGAAATTTATCGAGCACCCGGTTTTGCTTTGTAAAATTTAGTTCAGAAAAATCTTGATTTTTTGCTCAAAAGTAAGTAAATTTTTAAACTTTAGAGCGAAGAATTTTTATTATTAATTTGATCGAGGAGACAAACGTGGCGTACGGTGATAAAAGCACATATTTTTTCAAGCAATCTGAAATTGAGCAAAAGTGGTTTGTTATTGATGCGAACGGCCAAACATTAGGACGTATTGCGTCGCAAGTAGCTCACGTATTGCGTGGTAAACACAAGCCAATGTTCACACCAAATGCTGATGCCGGTGATTTTGTTATTGTTGTCAATGCAGACAAAATTAAAGTGACAGGAAAGCGTGCTGAACAAAAAGAATATTTTCATTATTCGGGTTACCCTGGCGGCGATGTATTTGAAAAATTCAAAGATATTTTGAAAACAAAACCAGAGAGAATTATTGAGCACGCTGTAAAAGGAATGATACCACACACTCGTCTTGGTCGAAAAATATTTAAAAAATTAAAAGTGTATGTCGGTGCAGAACATCCACACGCTGCACAAAAACCGGAAGCGCTTTCGTTTAATTAACTTATAATTTAGAGTCGTAGAAGGAAAAGAATGCATCAGCAAACACTTAATGCGGTTGGACGTCGGAAGACCTCTGTTGCGCGGGTAATTTTAAAACACGGCAACGGAACAATTACTGTCAACAATAAATCATTCGAACAATATTTTCCACAGGATACATTTCGCGCGAGCATTCTCCAAGCATTTGAAGCTACCGATACAGTCGGTAAGTTTGATGCGATGGTGAATGTTGACGGCGGTGGTGTGTCAGGACAAGCTGGTGCGATCGCACTTGGTGTTGCGCGTGCGTTAGTTGCTTCGAATGAAGAATTTCGTTTGGCGCTTCGTGCGAAAGGATTGTTAACACGTGATCCTCGTATGGTTGAACGAAAAAAATACGGACAGAAAAAAGCTCGTAAGAGATTCCAATTCTCCAAACGTTAAAATTTTACCGGAGTGTGAAATTATGTTCATACTCAAATTTTTACCATCAAACATACTTTCTGATTAACACAGTAGTGTTCCGCTTTCAACAGCAGAATGCTGTGTTGAGTTGAGGGAAGTAGAAGTTACTAACTAAAATACAAGGACACACAATGCCTCGAGTTGAACTCGCAGATTTACTTTCTGCCGGTGCCCACTTTGGTCACCTTACACGCCGCTGGAATCCCAAAATGAAGCAGTATATCTTCATGGAACGCAACGGGATTCACATCATCGATCTTAAAAAAACACAACAACTTACTGAAGAAGCATGCAACGCGCTTGCTAATGTTGCTGCCGAAGGGAAAAAAATTCTTTTCGTCGGAACAAAAAAACAAGCACGTGAAGTGATGCGCACTGAAGCAATTCGTTGTGGCCAATTCTATATTACAGAACGATGGATGGGTGGTGCGCTCACAAATTTTACAACGATCCGCAAAAGCGTAAAACGTTTGACCAATATTGAAAAAATGGAATCAGACGGAACCTTCGATAAGATTACAAAAAAAGAAGGACTCTTTTTAACACGCGAGAAAGATAAACTCAATAAAACACTTTCCGGTGTTGTTGAAATGACACGCCTACCGGGTGCGTTGTTTGTTGTTGATGTGAAAAAGGAAACCATTGCAGTAAAAGAAGCCAACAAGCTTGGCGTTCCGGTATTCGCTATTGTTGATACAAATTGCGATCCCGATGGAATTGATTATATCATTCCTGCCAACGATGACGCGTTAAAATCAGTTGAATTAATTACCAAAACTGTTGCCGACGCAATTATCGAAGGTAAAAATAGAGCGCAGGTGCATGCTCAACAAAGTGTTTCGGAAGAAAAAGAAAAACAAGAAATACTTGTTGAAGAAAAAAAATAATTTGAACATCTATAATTGATAATTGAAACTATTCTATGGCTATTACAAGTGAAACCGTAAAACAACTGCGCGAAAAAACCGGCGCAGGAATGATGGATTGTAAAAAAGCTCTTGAAGCAACAGACGGTGATATGAATGCGGCTGTCGATTATCTTCGTAAGAAGGGTGCAGCAATTGCAGAGAAACGATCTGACCGCGCAGCAAATCAAGGTATTGTTGTTTCAAAACTTTCTGACGATGCAAAAAAAGGAATTATTATTGAAGTGAATTGCGAAACGGATTTCGTTGCGCGCGGCGATGACTTTGTTGTGTTTGCAAATACAATCGCGGACATTATTTTCAAACACACACCTGCTGATTTGGATACGCTGAAAACTATTTCTTATGAAGGAACAAAGAATGTTGCTGATGCGCTTTCTGATATGATGGGAAAAATCGGTGAAAGAATTGAAATAAAGAAATTCTCAATTGTTACTGCTGTTAATGGATTTGTTGAATCGTACATTCACATGGGAAGTAAAATCGGTGTGATAGTTGAAATGCAAGGTGAATTTACACCGGCGAACAAAACGCTTGCGCGCGATATCGCAATGCAAGTTGCCGCAATGTCGCCCATCGTCGTTTCGCGCGAGGAAGTGAGCAAAGAATTAATTGACCGCGAAATGGAAATTTATCGTCAGCAAGCAAAGAACGAAGGCAAACCGGAAGCGATTGCAGAAAAAATTTCAACGGGACGCCTCGAAAAATATTATCAAGAAGTTGTATTGCTTGAACAGAGTTTTATTAAAGATGCAGGCAAAACAGTTCGCGATTTGGTAAGTCCGAATATTTCAATTCGACAATTTAAACGTTACCAACTTGGTTAAAATTAATTATGTGAAAGGTCTCTTCGTGAGACCTTTCTTTTTTCTACGAAGGAGAACGTATGGCATCCCCAGTGTATAAAAAAATTTTACTCAAACTCAGCGGCGAAGCATTGATGGGTGATAAAGAATATGGCATTGATTCAAAAGTTGTTAAACAATACGCTGAAGAAATTAAATCTGTGCAGCAGCTTGGAGTGCAGATTGGTATTGTTATCGGAGGCGGCAATATTTATCGAGGCATTGAAAATTCATCTGATGGTATTGATAAAGTTACCGGCGACCACATGGGAATGCTCGCAACTGTAATCAACGCACTGGCGTTACAAAGCGCTCTTGAACATCACGGAGTGTTTACGCGCTGCCAAACTGCAATTGATATGGCGAAGATTGCTGAACCGTATGTTCGCAGACGTGCAGTGCGTCATTTAGAAAAAGGGCGCATCGTAATTTTTGCAGCTGGAACAGGAAATCCGTATTTTACGACAGACACAGCTGCAGTATTGCGCGGCATTGAAATTGAAGCAGATATCATTTTGAAAGGTACGCGTGTGGATGGAGTGTACGATTCTGATCCGGAAAAAAATCCAAACGCAGTTCGTTACCCGCTTATTTCGTACGATGATGTCTTCCGTAAAAATTTAAAGGTTATGGATATGACGGCGATAACCTTGTGTAAGGAAAATTCGTTACCGCTCGGTGTGTTCGATATGAATATTACAAATAATTTAAAACGCTTTGTGTTAGGCGAACCTATCGGAACAATTGTGAATAGCTCAGCTCCATCGGTACTTTAAAAAAGAAAGGAAAAATTATATGTTAAAAAATATTCTTAAAGATGCTGAAACACGAATGACGAAAGCGGTCGAAAGTGTTCGGCAAGAATTAATAAAAATTCGAACCGGCAAAGCAACAACTCAATTGCTTGATACCGTTAAAGTAGACGCGTACGGTACTATGATGCCCTTGCAACAAGTTGGTACCGTGAGCGTCCCCGATCCGCATTCAATTACTGTAACACCGTGGGATAAAGGAATGCTGCATCCAATAGAGAAAGCAATTCTTACTGCGAACTTGGGATTAAATCCGAGCAATGAAGGAACAATGATTCGCGTACCGATTCCACCGCTGAATGAAGAGCGACGAAGAGAACTTGTGAAACTTATAAAAAAATTTGGTGAAGAAGGAAAAGTTGCGATTCGTAATATCAGACGTGATGGTAATGAACATTTGAAAAAAGCTGAGAAGGAAGAACATTTTTCGGAAGATGAACGCAAGCGTGGTGAACAAGAAATTCAAAAAAACACAGACAAATTTATTAAAGATATTGATGGGCTTCTTGCTGCAAAAGAAAAAGAAATAATGGAAGTGTAGTCATTTCATCATCGCACTATCGAAAGCCTCATTGTAGAATGGGGCTTTTTTATTTGCAAGTGTACGCTCAAAGTGGTATTATTTTCTCGCCCTAACAATAATTGCTGTAAGGAATAAAAAATAATATTGGAACGTTGCTCAGTTCGTATGCAACATTCAATGATGAGATGCGTAGTAAAAGTAGAAAAAGTAATCTGATGGGAGAAAGGAAAAAGAGATGGAACCCAGAAAATTATATCGTTCAAGAACAAATAAAGTAATTGCAGGAATTTGTGGCGGCTACGCAGAATATTTTGATGTCGATCCTATTATCATACGTATTTTATTTGTTCTGCTCACAATTTTTGGCGGAACTGGCATTCTTTTATACTTTGCATCATTATTTATTGTGCCGCAACGTCCCTATGTCGAGGTAGAAGGTCAACCGGTTACTTCTCAAGCGAAGAGCGGCATGAATGTCCGCACAATTTTGGGAGTTGCTTTGGTATTAATTGGTATTATCGTCTTGCTCGATAATTTGGAATTATTTGCCTTTTTCCATTCGTGGGAGATTTCGTGGAGTTATATTTTCCCAATTCTTCTCATCATTCTTGGTATGGCAATAATTTATTATCGCCAAAATGAAAAAAATAATGGTGCTGAAAAAATATTTGTGAATGACGGCGCTACCACTCAGGAACAAACACAATACAAAAATTTTCGCCGCTCAAGTACCGATAAAAAAATCTTTGGTGTGTGTGGTGGTTTGGCGCGGTACTTTGATCTTGATTCAAGTCTGGTGAGAATTCTCTATGTCATTTTATGTCTGGCATCATTTGGTGCCGGAATTATTTTATACATTACTCTTGCTGTGCTTGTGCCGGACGATAAATTCAGTAATGTGCAATCGTAGTTATAGATCGTAGGTAGTACTATGGAACAGCGAAAAAATAATATTCCGATTATTGGAGTTATTTTTATTTGTCTCGGACTTGCTTTGCTCTTAAAGCAAATGCACATCATTGATATTAACGCAAAAAAATTGATATGGATTGGTGTAACGCTTTTTGGTGCAGCTTCGGTGATTCGTGCTTTTGTTTTTAATGTCAGACAAAAAATATTTTTTGGTAGTCTCTGTTTCTTCACCGGAATTTTATTCACGCTTCGTGCCTATGACGTTCTGTACGGAAGCGTCTCGTTGTATCTTTCCGCTGCGTTGATGATTCTCGGTCTTTCATTTCTTGTCTTATTTATTTTTGATGTGAGAGATTGGCACGTACTTATTCCGGCACTCCTGTTTTGTGGACTGGGCGCGGCATTTATGCTTACTGAACTTGGTTATTGGTACACGGTTGATGTGTTTAATGTGATATCAAAATACTGGCCCCTTGCGCTCATTCTTTTTGGAGGCGCAATTATGTTTCGCCGTCGGAATGCCTGATGGTACTTAGTCGTTCCTTAAAAAGTCTTATTTACAAAGTGATGCCATGAGTTTGTTTATCAAGAACGTGAAAATTTGAATTATTTCTGAATCATTGTATTACACTCATGGCATCACTCGCATTTTTTAAGGCTCGACTACTTAATGTGCCTCCAGCCAATTTTTACCCACACCGATTTCCACTTCTATAGGAACTTGTAATTGTAAGGCGCGTTTCATGTTGTCTTCAACAAGAACGCGCATTTCTTTTTCTTCTTCTTTCGGAATTTCAAATACAAGCTCATCGTGCACTTGCAACAGCATTTTGCTTGTGAGTTTGTTTTCCAAAAGCACAGTATGAATTTTTATCATTGCTAATTTAATCATGTCGGCTGCTGTTCCTTGTATCGGCATGTTAATCGCTTGACGCTCCGCGTTTTGTCTGATGTTTGCATTGTGGCTTTTCAAATCAGGAAGGTAACGGCGCCGTCCGTTGAGTGTTGAAACAAATCCGTTGTTGCGTGCTTCAGCAATAGTATTGGCAATGTATTGATTTACTTTTGGAAATCGTTCAAAATATTTTGTAATAATTTCTTTCGCTTCGGACTGAGAAATTTCTAACCGATTTGCAAGTCCGAACGCACCAAGTCCGTACATAATTCCAAAATTAACTTCTTTTGCTTTTCGCCGCATCTCTCGCGTTACTTCTTGTTGCTCAACGCCAAATACTTTTGCGGCGGTAGATGTATGAATATCTTCCTTGTTGTGAAACGCATGGAGTAATCCTTCATCACCGGAGATGTGTGCCATAATGCGAAGTTCGATTTGAGAATAATCAGCCGACATGATGAGCATATTTTTTTTACCGGGTATGAATGCGCGGCGAATTTCTCTTCCCATCTCGGTGCGAATCGGAATATTTTGTAAATTCGGATCGCTGCTTGAAAGTCGTCCTGTTAACGCCACGGCTTGATTGTATGACGTGTGAACGCGTCCGGTTTTCGGATGTATCAGTTTGGGCAATGTATCAACGTATGTTGATTTTAATTTTTGCAATTGTCTGTATTCGAGAAGTCGTTCAATCATCGGATGTTCTTTGCGTAATGCTTCCAGCACTGAAACATCTGTTGAGAAACCTGTTTTTGTTTTACGAATCGGAGTGAGTTTCAGCTTTGTAAAAAGAATTTCTGCAAGCTGCTGTGTCGAGTTGATGTTAAATTTTTCGCCGGCATCATCGTAAATATGCTGAATCAGTTCGGCAAGTTGTTGTTCCATCGTTGACGACATTGTTTTCAAAAATGGAATATCGATTGCAATTCCTGTTTTTTCCATATTGGCTAAAACAGTAATCAGCGGAAATTCAATTTCCGTGCAGACCTGTTTGGTTCCTTGCGCAGCAAGTTTATCATGGAGAATATCAACGAGTTGAAATGTAACATCGGCATCTTCCGCTGAGTAATTGCCGACTTCATGGACAGGAATTTCTCGAATATCTTTTTTCCCTTTTTGTGTCAGCTCTTCAAACGAAACCATTTTGTAGTTAAGATATTCGTTTGTTAACGCATCAAGATTTAAGCGGCTATCAGCGCGCAACACGTACGCAGCAAGCATGCTGTCAAATGCAATGCCGCGCACGTCAATATCGTGTTGGGAAAGAACGAGCATGTCATACTTTACGTTCTGGCCATACTTTTTTATTTTTTCGTTTTCAAATGTCGGTCGTAGGTCAGCAAGTATTTTATTTAATGAAAATTTCTTTTCATCAGTGTGAAACGATTTATTTTCTTCTTCTGAAAAAAGCGAACCGATTTCTGAATTTGGCTGTGTCGTTTCAACAGGAAGATAGTATGCTGTGTGTGGTTCGATACAAAAGGAAAGTCCGACTAATTCTGCTTGCAGTGCATTCGTTGATGTTGTTTCCGTATCAAACACAAATGCTTTGGCTTTTTTTAATTCTGAAAGAAAACTGAGATAGGTTTTGTCAGAATCTATAATAATATAGTTGTGCTGTGAGGTAGTGATGTCGGCATGTGATGAGGATTCAACTATGTGAACTTCTTCCGGTATTTTCGTTTCAGGTATAGTATTGTTTTTTAATTTTCGAATCAATGAACGAAAATCAAGTTCAGTAAAAAGTTCGATTAATTTTTCTGTATTCTTTTCTTTTGCTTTCAACTCGTGAAAATCAATAACAACCGGAACATTCGTATCAATTGTTACAAGTTGTTTTGAAAGCAAGGCAAGATCTTTGTGCGCACGGAGTTTTTCTTGCACACCTTTTTTTGAAACTTTGTCTATGTTCGCAAGAATATTTTCGATGGTACCGAATTCTTTTACCAACGGTTCAGCGGTTTTCGGTCCAATACCCGGCACGCCCGGAATATTATCCGCCGAATCGCCGATGAGTCCGAGAATTTCAATCACTTGGTGTGGCGGCACGCCGAATTTTTCAACGACACCGTTTTCATCAACGATTTCATCTTCATTGCCGAATTTTCCAGGACGATACACTTTCGTTAAGTGTGTTACAAGCTGCAAATAATCTTTATCAGGCGTTACGAGCAGTGATTCGACATTTTCTTTTTCAGCGCGCTTCGCCAACGTGCCGATGATATCGTCTGCTTCAAATCCATCCAATTCAATGGAAGGAATGTTGTATGCGCGGACAACTTCCTTCAGCATATCCAGCATATCAATCATTTCTTCCGGCATCATTTCTCTGTGCGCTTTATAGTGCTCGTATTGTAAATGGCGGAATGTTGGTTTGTTCGTATCGAACACTACTGCAATGTAATCTGGCTTTTCGTTTTCAATTATTTTATTGAGATAGGTAACGAAACCGTAAATCATACTCGTGTTTTGTCCGATGGAATTGCGGAGCGGGTTGTTGGCATACGCAAAGTGGCAGCGATATGCGAGTGCATGTCCATCGAACAAAAATAATTTTTCTTTTTTCATAATGCGATTTTGTTTTTATTGTTGGGAAGTAATATAACAAATGAAGAAGACTCATACAGAAAATAATTGTTGCTCATGAATATTTATATTGTTCTCGCCATCCAAGTTCTTTTTTCAAGTGCAACGCATCTCGTCGCAAAATCAACGGCATCAACAATGGATCCGGTTGTGTTGACGTTGTTGCGAGGGTTCGTTTCTGTTGGTGCTTTTCTTCTTCTGTTCGGAATTCAAAGGAAATCACTTGCATTTGAACGGTGTGACTTCAAAAAATTGTTATGGTTATCATTCATCGCCATTCCAATAAATCAATTTTTATTTTTGTACGGAATTAAATTTACGCCTGCCGCAAACGGCGCGCTGCTATATGCCACAACGCCGGCAATCATTCTACTTATTTCTCGAATCGTGTATAAAGAACCACTTACTCGTAAAAAAGTTATTGGCGTTGTGATGGCATTTGCAGGTGTGCTCATAATTATTTTTGAAAAAGGAATTAGTCTCTCATCCGAATACACATTTGGCAACGTTCTTATTTTTCTAGCAGTTATTTCTTGGGCGCTGTATTCAATTCATGGGAAACCTCTCATCATAAAATACGGTGCGATGCGCGTGAGTGCGCTTGCAATGATTGGCGGTACTCTGCTCTTCATTCCGATTGGAATTACTAATACGCTGCATTATGATATTGCTTCCATTACTGCGGGACAGTGGCAGGGAATTTTATATCTTGGTATTGGCACTTCTGTAATTGCATACGTGTTGTGGTATTATGCCATTGGAAAAATTGATACTGCGAAAGTTGCGGTCTTTGCCAATGCACAACCGATTGTTACGAGTTTACTTTCGGTTGTATTCTTGCATCAAGTGCTGAGTTTAAATTTTGTTGTCGGCGGAATAATTACGATTGCAGGCGTTGTCGTTACTCAGAGGAAATAATTATTTATTTGTAACTATTCAGCGTTATTGTTGATTCAACTAATCCCCCTAACCCCATTTTCAAGGGGGAATTCTTGCTTTAAATCCCCCTTGAAAAGGGGGTGTCCCGATTTGCTTTTTAATCGGGACGGGGGAT
>CAYHZL010000013.1:0-35149 GCA_964361075.1 uncultured Chitinophagaceae bacterium | reverse complement strand
CGCCAAAGAACGGCTCGCAATGACAATTTTTTTTAGGTTTTTAGAGATGCCCTTGAAACACTCTCGGAAAGAACAGCATGCTTGGCACACTGTATCTCGTTGCAACACCAATTGGTAACTTTCAAGATATGACCTTCCGCGCTATCGAAGTATTGAAGAGTGTGGATGTTGTGGTGTACGAAGAACGAAAAGAAGGCGGGCGATTACTTCGTCATTTCGGAATTGAAAAACCGGTTGAAAGTTTGAATGAACACAACGAAGCAGCGGCAACGTTTAACATTCTCGATATTCTCAAAAAAGGAAAAAATGTTGCAGTCGTTTCCGATTGTGGAACGCCGGTCTTTTCCGACCCCGGGCAGTTGCTTGTGCGGAAAGCCATTGATGCAAAAATTAAAGTAGTGCCTATTCCCGGCGCTTCGTCGCTTCTTCCTGCGCTCACGGTTTCCGGTTTTTCAATTGATAAGTTTGTGTATTACGGATGGCTTTCTCCGAAACGTCCGCGCCGGATCACCGAACTTCAGCAACTGCGCCGCGAGCAGCGCACGATTGTATTGATGGATACGCCGTATCGCCTGCTCGCATTACTGAAAGATATTGGCGATGTGTTTGGTGAAACGCGCCGCTTGTGCATTGCGTTTGATTTAACTCTGCCTGACGAAGAAATTTTTCACGGCACAGCGCCGCGTTTATATGAACAACTCGGCAAAGAAGATAAAAAAGGTGAGTTCGTAGTGATCATTGAGTCGAGCAAATAATTAAGTAACTCACGTTACGCAAAACACAAAATAGACCACTGATGACACAGATTAAACTGATGTACACAGATTTAAATCCGTGAAAATCTGTCAAAATCAGCGTTATCCGTGTTCTATTATTCTTTAAATCGTTCTTTTTTCTTATAAAAGTTGAACTTTGCGTAACATCAGTAAGTAACACAAAAACTGAACACAGACAACATCCTTATGATTTATATCAACCCACTATCTATTGTCTTGCATCTTGCTTCAGCTTTACTATATTTAAAATTAAGATGAAAGCACTTCACAAAGAAATAGAACGGCAAACAGCGCCGGAAATTTACGGCGACTTTTGGTTCAACTCCGAGCCGCTGGGTATTCGTGCGCTGCAAGGACAAGTGATTGCTCTTTTCTTTTGGAATTATACATCGCCTTCTTCCGTTGCATTACTTCCAACGCTTCAGCAATGGCAGCAACGGTATGCAGAAATGGGAGTTGTCTTCATCGGTGTGCACACACCGGAATTTCACTTCGCAAAAAATCCACAGCAAGTACAAGATGCAATTCGCAACTTTGGAATTACATATCCTGTTGTAACAGATAATGACCGCCTCATTGCAGAAGCATACTGCATTTCAAAAATTCCATCACTGTGTCTTGTTGATGCAAAAGGATATTTGTACGATGCGATAGATACGTTTAATCACGCTGTACGTGATGGCGTACAGCGCCATAGCTTCACTCGCGTGGAACGTTCGCTGCAATATTTGTTGAGGCAATCCGGTTTTCACGGCGCCCTTCCTTTTTTTACATTGCCTGAATATGAACGCGGTACACCATCGGCAAAGAAAAATTTCCAAACGGCAGATATGTATACCGGGTACATACATGGTTCGCTTGGCAATGTGGAAGGATACAGTCCCGAACTTCCTGCGGAATACAACGATCCTCAATTGTATGTTGAAGGAAAATTTTATGCGCACGGAAATTGGATTGCAAAAAGAAATTCTTTTCAATACAATGGCGAAAAAAATGACGGCTGTATTATCTTTCGTTACGCAGGCAACGATGTATTGATACTTGCCGGAAGCACGAATGTACAAGGTTCAGTACGCGTATTGTTACATGGCGCGCCGATTGCACCTGAACTTCGCGGCGAAGATATTCATGTTGATGAAAACGGCGAAACATATATAACCATTGGCGAGCCAAGTGTTGCTATTGTAATTCGTTCACAAGAATTTGGCGAACATGTTCTCACACTTTTTCCCGATAAAAAAGAAATTTCACTCTATGTTTTTTCTTTTACTGAACACAAAAGCTACACAACATACTCAACACACACGAGCACCAGTCTTGTTGAGTAACTTCACCTTTCCGAAATGAAAACCAGAATTACAACATTGTTTGAAATTGAATATCCCATCATTCAAGCGGGCATGGTGTGGGTATCGGGATGGAAATTGGCAAGTGCAGTTTCAAATGCCGGTGCGTTGGGAATTGTTGGTGCCGGTTCGATGAAGCCGGAATTATTGCGCGAGCATCTTCGCAAAACAAAATCCGCAACACAAAAACCTTTCGGAGTTAATATTCCTCTGTTGCGCGGTGATATCGAAGAACTGATGAACGTTATTATTGAAGAGAAAGTAAAAATTGTTTTTACCTCCGCAGGTCATCCAGGGCGACACGTTGATACATTCAAATCGAACGGTGCAACTGTAGTGCATGTTGTTGCGAATGTGAAGCAAGCACGCAAAGCCGAAGAATGCGGCTGCGACGCTGTTGTTGCCGAAGGATTTGAAGCAGGCGGACATAATGGTACGGATGAATTGACAACGCTCGTACTTGTTCCTCAAGTTGTTGATGCAATAAAAATTCCGGTCATTGCCGCCGGGGGCATTGCAGACGGTCGCACAATGTTTGCATGTTGCGCACTTGGTGCAGATGCAGTGCAAGTCGGAACGCGCTTTGCTGCAACGATAGAATCATCTGCGCACGAATTTTATAAACAAAAAATTGTTGAAGCAAAAGATGGAGATACACTTCTTGTGTTTCACAATCTACTTCCTGTGCGGATGTTGAGAAATCCGTTCGCCCAACAAGTTCAGAAAGAAGAGATCACAAAAGGAATTACCAAAGAACGAATGATTGAACTGCACGCAAAAGGACGCGAGCGTCTCGGAATTTTTGAAGGAAATTGGGAAGAAGGAGAATTTGAAATGGGACAAAGTTCAGGTTTGGTAAAAGATATTGTACCTGCGGCAGAAGTAGTACAAAGAATGATGCAAGGATATGAAGAAACACGCAGAAGAATGACAGTGTGAGCCAAAGTGAGCGAAGCCATCACTTCGTGAGCTGATACGCCTCTGGTGTATTACACGCCTCTGGTGTATAAGTTTGCCCTTCATTTTTTTCTTTTGTATCTTTTACCAGTGGCGATTTGATGACAGCTTGCAGCCACAATAGCAAATCGCTAAAGCGTCGACCAGAGACGAATTTTCTGTTTCCCGACGTGTATGTCGGGTTTTTTGTTTTAAAGAAGAGTGATGAGTTTTGAGTAATGAAAAAAGATGAAGGAGAAACGTATGCAGGATTATAGAAAACTTAAAGTTTGGGAAAAATCTCACGAACTAACACTTGATATCTACAAGATTACCAAATCTTTTCCTAAAGATGAATTATATGGAATTGTTTCACAACTACGAAGATCAACAAGTTCAATACCGGCAAATATTGTAGAAGGGTGTGGTAGAAAGACAAAAACAGACTTTGCACGATTTTTAACCATTGCAATAGGTTCAGCAAACGAAACAGAATATTTTTTATTGTTGTCTAAAGATTTGAAATATATTTCAGAAAATGATCATCTTAAACTTAGCAACGAAGTTATTGAAGTGAGAAAGATGTTATTATCGTTAGTCTCAAAAGTTATTGAATAGACTCATGACTCAAAACTCAGGACTCAAAACTCAGGACTCAAAACTCAAAACTCAATTATGAACCTCTTTCAAGAACAACTCAAAGAAAAAATTATCGTGTTCGATGGTGCGATGGGAACAAACATCCAAACGCAGAATCTTACTGCCGATGATTTTGGCGGCGAACACCTCAACGGATGCAATGAATATCTTGTTATCACCAAGCCATCTGCCATTGAAAAAGTGCATGCCGATTTTCTTTCCGTCGGTGTGGATGTTATTGAAACAGATTCGTTTGGTACAGCCTCCATTGTTCTTGCGGAATATAATTTACAAGAACGTGCGTACGAATTGAATTTCAAAGCGGCGCAGCTTGCAAAAAATGTTGCAGGGCAATTTTCAACTTCTGCACATCCGCGATATGTTGCCGGCTCCATCGGACCGACTACCAAATTACCATCGCTCGGACATATTTCGTTCAGAGATATGAGCGCGAGTTACTACGAACAAGTGTCCGGATTGATAGAAGGCGGTTCCGATTTGTTGATGGTGGAAACGTGTCAGGATGTGCTGCAAACAAAAGCTGCGCTTTCTGCTATCTTCAAATATTTTTCCGATAAAAAAATTAAACTTCCTGTTGTTGCATCAATCACCATCGAAACAATGGGAACGATGCTGATGGGAACAGAAATTTCCGCAGCGCTCACGGCACTTGAACCGTACGATATTGATATCATCGGAATGAACTGTGCGACCGGTCCGAAAGAAATGTCTGAAAATATTCGGTACCTCTGTCAGAATTCACCGATCCCTGTCTCGTGTATTCCGAATGCAGGGTTGCCGGAAAATATTGGCGGACATGCGCACTATCATCTTTCGCCGGAAGATTTTGCAAAATATCTTTCGCACTTCGTAAAAGATTTGGGAGTGAATGTCGTCGGCGGATGTTGTGGCACACGCCCTGAACATTTACGCCAACTCGTGCAAGCCGTTGGCACTCTTTCTCCGCTTCAACGCAACATTGAATTTATCCCGTCTGCTTCAAGTCTCTATACAACGTCTCCATTTCAAATTAATCCCGGTCCCGTCATTGTTGGTGAACGCACCAATGCAAACGGTTCGAAAAAATTCCGCGACTTATTGAATGCGGAAGAGTACGATTCGATTGTGAATATGGGAAAAGAGCAAGCGAAGGAAGGAGCGCACATTATTGATTTGTGTGTAGCGTACGTTGGGCGCGATGAAGTGCGCGATATGCGTGAGGTGGCGACGCGTTTCAATACGCAAGTGACATTGCCGGTGATGATTGATTCGACTGAAGCGCCGGTGATCGAAGAAGCGTTGCAAATTTTTGCAGGGAAGTGTATCGTTAACTCTATCAACATGGAAGATGGAGAAGAGCGCATTCATACAATCGTGCCGATGTGCAAACAGTACGGCGCGGCAGTTGTTGCGTTAACAATTGATGAAGAAGGAATGGCAAAGACGACGCAGAAAAAATTAGAAATCGCGCGCCGCATCTATGAGTTGGTTGTGAACAAGTACGGCATGAAACCCGACGATCTGATTTTTGATACGCTCACATTCACACTTGGCAGCGGCGAGGGTGAATTCCGCAAAGCAGGCATCGAAACAATCGAAGGCATCCGGTTGATCAAAAAAGAATTTCCGAAAGTAAAAACAATTCTCGGCGTCAGCAATATTTCGTTCGGACTTGCGCCGCACATTCGGCATCCGTTGAATTCTGTTTTTCTGCATTACGCAATTGAAGCCGGACTTGATATGGCAATTGTGAATGCGCAAAAAATTATGCCGCTGTATAAAATAGATGAACGCGGTCGCGAGCTGTGCCGCCAACTTGTGTTTGATGAACGAAAATTTGAAGGCGAGCAATGCGTGCATGATCCGTTGACGGAACTGATGGCATACTATGCCGATAAAAAAGATGCATTGAAAGATGCAAAGAAAGTCCGTGCCGGTACTATCGAAGAAATTTTGAAGAATAGAATTATTGACGGCGACAAGCAGGAACTTCAGGCGGATCTGGAAGAGGCGTTGAAAAAATATCCCGCATTAGAAATTATCAATACTATTTTGCTTGGCGGAATGAAAGTTGTCGGCGAGTTATTCGGCAAAGGTGAAATGCAGTTGCCGTTCGTATTGCAATCTGCGGAGGTAATGAAAACTGCTGTTGCGTATCTCGAACAATTCATGCAAAAAAGTGATTCATCATCAAAAGGTTCGATGGTGCTGGCAACGGTGAAAGGCGATGTTCACGACATCGGCAAAAATCTTGTCGATATTATTTTAACGAACAATGGCTACAAAGTGTACAATCTTGGCATCAAACAGCCGATTGAAAATATTTTGAAAGTGTTCGAAGAAACGAACGCTGACGCAATTGGTATGAGCGGCTTGCTGGTAAAATCGACGTTGATCATGAAGGAAAATCTTGAAGTGTTGAATGAGCGCGGACTGACTCCGCCAATTGTTCTTGGCGGTGCGGCATTAACACGACGTTATGTTGAACAAGATTTACGTTCGCTGTACAAAGGTGCGGTTGTGTATGCCGGCGATGCGTTCGATGGCTTGCATTTTATGGAACAGTTAAAAACAAAAGGCGCGGATAGTTTTATTTCAACTGCTGCAACGCCAATTGTTGATGAGGATGGAGAGGAATTACTTACCGGCGCTGAAGCAAAAATTGCACTTGCATTGCGAGAAGAAGGCGATGCAAAAAAATCAAAAGTATCAACTGATGTTGCCATTCCCACAGTGCCGTTCTGGGGTTCAAAAACTGTTGAACATATTTCGCTTGACGAGATTTATCCGTACATCAACGATGCTGCCCTCATCAAAGGACAGTGGCAGGTGCGCAAGGGAAAACGGAGTGAAGAAGAGTATCACAAACAATTGGAAGAAAGTATCTATCCTGATTTACGCACTTTAAAAGATCAGGCAAAGGCAGAACGCTTGCTTGATCCAAAAGTTGTGTACGGATATTTTCCGTGTCAATCGCATGGTAATGATTTAATAGTGTATAACGATGACATGAAAACGCAGCGTGTGCGTTTTACATTCCCGCGTCAAAAAGATGATCGTCATTTATGTCTCGCAGATTATTTTGCGCCGGTTGATTCCGGCAGAATAGATGTTGTAGCGTTTCACATGGTTACGATGGGAAAAAGCGCATCGGAACATTCCGCAAAATTGTACGCGGCAAATAATTATAAAGAGTATTTGTATTTTCACGGATTGAGTGTTGAAACTACAGAGGCGCTGGCGGAGTTGTGGCACAAAAAAATTCGCGAAGAATTAGGTATCGCAGGAAAAGATGCAAAAAATATTAAGCGATTGTTTAGTCAGGGATATCAAGGCGGGCGGTATAGTTTCGGATATCCTGCGTGCCCTAATCTTGAAGACCATACAAAACTTTTTGCATTGCTTGAACCTGAACGCATTGGCGTGCATCTTACGGAAGAATTTATGCTCGAGCCGGAACAATCAACCGATGCAATCATTGTTCATCATCCTGAAGCGAAATATTTTACTATCAAGTAGTTGTCCCTTAAAAAGTAGGAAACCTTCCGAAGGTTTTTTCCTTGCTAAAAGATATAACCTTCGGAAGGTTACGTGGACCCGACTTTTTAAAGTTTAACTAAGTAAAAATTAGATACATGTTGTTGCTTCCTTTGATAAAGTCAAAGCAATATTGTACATTTTTACAAATAAAATATTTTGCCCGATCGAGTAGGCGACTAACAATCCACAAAAAATTGTATCTATTCAGTCATGCCATGAGTGGCTAAGCCATCCCTTCGGGATTTGTTTAAGATTTTTGTGAATGTTGTACGTTTTATTCGCCGCGGCGAATAAAAAAATAACTCATGGCATGACTTTAAAAACACGCCGAGTAGTTACAAAAAATTAAAAATATGAGCAAACCAAATCCAAATGAATATCCAGCATATTATTCCCGCTATATTGATCTTGTGCAGGAAGAAAATGTTTTAAAACTACTTGAGGCAAATCGGATGGACATGCTGAATCTTCTCAATATGGCTGGCGAGAAGAATGCGAGTTTCCGCTATGCTGAAGAAAAGTGGAGCGTGAAAGAAGTGCTCGGTCATATTGTTGATGCCGAGCGGGTTTTTTCATATCGTGCATTGTGCATCGCACGCGGAGAGAAACAATCGCTTCCCAGTTTTGATGAAAATGAATATGTACAACAGGCGAACTTTGATAAGCGAACGCTGAGAAATCTATTGGATGAGTATGACAGTGTTCGTTTAGCAACGGTTGCATTGTTCAAAAGTTTTTCAGAAGAAATATTGATGCGTAAAGGAATAGCGAATGGCGAATCAATAACTGTGCAGGCGTTGCTGTATATTATTGCCGGTCATGAAATTCACCATCGCAGAATTTTAGATGAAAAATATCTCAGCAAAACAATGATGCAAAATGTATTTAAAAATATGTTCAACAAATAATGAGTCTGCTCTAAAAAGGTTCTCTTGAGTGATGTCATTGCGAGCGAAGCGAAGCAATCTTTTGAATTTAAGCTGGTTCCAAAAGATTGCTTCGTCGCTTCGCTCCTTGCAATGACGATAAAAGCCTTTTTAGAGCGGACTCAATAATTGTTATAGGAAATAAAAGGAAACGCAACTTATGTCAAACTTAATTCTCATTCGTCACGGCGAATCACAATGGAATCTTGAAAATCGTTTTACCGGATGGGTTGATGTACCGCTTTCACCAAAGGGCGAACAGGAAGCAAAAGCAGCAGGCGAAAAACTGAAAGCGTATAAATTCGATAAAGCATTTACATCGAAACTACAACGCGCGAACAACACATTGAATTTTATTTTGCTAGCGTCACATCAAACGAACATTCCGACGGAATACGATACGGCACTGAACGAGCGCCACTACGGTGCATTGCAAGGTCTGAATAAAAAAGAAACAGCCGACAAGTACGGCGATGCACAAGTACATCTCTGGCGCAGAAGTTATGATGTGCCGCCGCCGAATGATACAACAGAATTAAATCCCGAAGGCACAAGCGAAAGTTTAAAGGATACCGCTGCACGCACGCTTCCGTATTGGGAGAAAAAAATATTTCCGGAAATTCTTGCCGGCAAAAATATTATTGTTGCAGCGCATGGTAATAGCCTGCGTTCCATCGTGATGCATCTCGACAAATTAACAAAAGAGCAGGTGCTGGAACTCAATATTCCCACAGGTGCGCCGTTATTGTATATTTTCGACGCGAACGGAAAAATTCTTGAAAAGAAATATCTCTAAAGACGGACTCATGCAGTCTTATTTCAAAAAATTCTTTCTCACTTTGTATTGAATTTCCAGCAAGTTTTTGCTATCATTTTACATGCAAGGATGAGAAACGAAGCACGCTTCGTAATTTTTTCGAAGTTGCTATTCTAACAATCAAATGATTTTTTACGATAAGGAGATATTGATATGTCTACAATGATAACCGAAGAGTGTATCAACTGCGGCGCGTGTGAACCGGAATGTCCGAATACTGCAATTTATGCCGGCGGTGCAGGGTATGAATTTAAAGGTGGAAACCACGATGCACTGTCGAATGATTTTTATTATATCGTTCCCGAAAAATGCACAGAGTGTGTCGGGCATTTTGATCAGGAGCAGTGTGCAGCTGTTTGTCCAGTTGATTGCTGCATCCCAGATCCGGCACATGTTGAAACGGAAGATGCTCTTTTCGCACGGGCAAAAGAATTACATCCCGATCGTGCGTTTTCGGAACTTTCTGCGGCGACATCGCGTTTTAGAAAATAAATTTTTTGATGTGGAAATGAAAGTCGGTTCATAAAAATGAGCCGACTTTTTTTATTTGTAGATGAAATTATGATGAAAGTTATTTACTAACCGATGTTACGAAAAACACAAAATAGACCACTGATGACACAGATTAAACTGATGTACACAGATTTAAATCCGTGAAAATCTGTCAAAATCAGCGTTATCCGTGTTCTATTATTCTTTAAATCGTTCTTTTTTCTTATAAAAGTTGAACTTTGCGTAACATCAGTCACTAATTTAGAAATTACGCAAATACTATTACAATGAAAATCGGAAACTATACACTCACTTCAATCGAAACCGGACGCTTTGCGCTTGATGGAGGCGCAATGTTTGGCGTTGTGCCGTGGGTGTTCTGGTCAAAAACAAATCCGCCGGATGAACGGCAACGGATTACTCTTGCAGCAAGATGTTTGCTCATTCGCGGAGAAGGAAAAATAATTCTTGTTGATACCGGAAACGGTTCGAAGTGGAATGATAAATTGAAAGATATTTATCATCTCGATAATTCTCACTTTACATTGGAAGAATCGCTGGCGAACGCTGGAGTGAAACCGGAAGATGTAACAGATGTCATTCTCACGCATTTGCATTTTGATCATTGCGGCGGCAGTACAAAATTTGTTGACGAAAAAATTGTTCCGACATTTCCCAATGCAACGCATTATGTGCAGAAAGCACATTGGGAGTTGGCGATAAATCCCACAGACCGTGACCGCGCAAGTTTTATGAAAGATGATTTTATGCTTCTGCATGAACGAGGCATGTTGAAGTTTACCGATGGTGAACAGGAAATATTTCCCGGGATTAATGTTGTTGTCTGTAACGGTCACACGAACGCACAGCAGCTTCCAATAATCAGCGATGGAAAGTCAACTCTGCTTTTTTGCTGCGATCTTGTTCCAACAACATCGCACATTCCATTTTCTTATATCATGGGATACGATGTTCGACCGTTGGTTACGCTTGAAGAAAAAAAACGTATTCTTTCAAAAGCAGAAAAAGAGGGATGGATTCTTTTCTTAGAACACGATGCAGAGACCGAAGCAATTACAGTGAAGAAAACAGAAAAAGGTTTTACTGTTGATAAAAAATTGTGGTTGGAGTGAAAAAAGAAATGCAAGATTTCAAGATTGCAAAATTACAAGATTTGAAGGAGAAGAAAGGTTTCTTTGTGAAAATTGAGGGCGAGGAGATTGTCCTTTTTAAATTAAACGAAAAGATTTGTGCAATTTCTAATATCTGTCCGCATCAAAAGTTTTCCAAGTTACATGAAGGCGAATTCAAAAATGGAATTGTAACGTGTCCGATGCACGGCTGGGCATACGATGTGCGAACGGGAATCTCGACGAATGCAAGCCCCGAAGGGGCAGGCGGAAAAGTAAAATGCTACCCGACAATTGTTAAAGAAAAAAATATCTATCTACAAGTTGAATAGTAATCCTATGTGTTTATTACCTATCTCGAATTTCATCACCCAATGCAACCCTAAGATCAATCAATAGTTTTAGAAGTTGGTCTTGTTTTTCCGCCGGATAATTTGCTAAAAATTTTTTGAAATGATTTACCAGTTTTGTGATTAATTCTTCCTTCAACCGTTTCCCGGATGCAGTTACCTTAATAATTGTTGCTCTTGAATCGCTTTTTGACGGTGTTTTTTTTACCCATCCGTTTTTTTCCATACGCTGAATCATCCGGGAAATTGTTGGAGCGTCTTGTTGAGTAATGGTGATAATTTCTACTTGGGTCAGAGAACCTTTTCTCCACAGTGTGCTAAGAACTTGCCATTGCTCAGGACTAAGATTATAGTCACAAAAGCATCGGATAAGTTCTCTGCGAAAAAGATTGGCAACTCTGTTGATATTAAAACCGAGTGCTCTATCAAGAATAATTTCATTCATAGATTTTTACTGTTTTGAGTTTTAAAAGTATTCTGCAGGAAAGATACATCCCGTTTCTAATCATGAAGAATAAAAGTATTAGTTTGCAAATCTCAATCCGAGTTCGATTGTTTAAGCAATGTAAAATAACGTTTGAAGTCTTGCGCCATGCCATTGCGAACTATCGAATGACAATTACCAAAACGCGGGCAATGGCATGGAACAGACACAACCGAATCTATATAGGGCATCTCTAAAAACTAAAAATATTTGTCATTGCGAGCCGTTCTTTGGCGAAGCAATCTTGTTTTTACATCTTTAATTGAAAGATTGCTTCGGTCGCTTCGCTCCCTCGCAATGACGACGATGTTTTTAGAGATGCCCTATAGATAGTGCAAGTGTCGCAAGGCTTTTTGCGATACAAAGTTTTCATCCAATCGCAGAGGTCTGTTCTGTATTGGAGATAACTTTCTTTCTAAACCGCCAAATGCCAGCAATCATAGAAATAATAATCAACAGAACATTTATTGCTCCAAAGATCGACTCTCTCATGTAAGCGGAGTCATACTCTGGAAGAAGTTTTCCTTGAGCCAATGAAAGTTTAGCTATTTCAAGAGCATCCCCCGCAGCTGGAACAATTACAAAATGTGCATTCAACACGATTACAAGAATTAGGAGATGTTTGAGATTCAACCACCTGTGTTTCAAAAAACCGTAGCTTCTTATTGTCATGAATACACCGGTTATCACAATCAACCACATTCCAGGCAGTGTTAGTGATGATACTCCAGTACTTATTATCTGGCGTGCGAACACAAGATCTTCTAGGCTGCTACCTTTTGTCAGCATAGAGACTACAAGGAATGTGAGAATACTACCCAAGAACATAGTGAAGCCTATGTAATGAAGCAGCCTTAAGAATTTGTTCATAGCATTTTCCTTTCTGTTGTGAAAATTTTGCCTAACACTGCAATAACGTGCATCGTTACAATATGTTTGCGATTCATGATATGAATTCCTTATGAGGTTTATAAATAACTGAATTAGAAAATTTGATTAATACCTATAATTTTGCTGACAACGAAATGAAAATGGAGTTCAAGATAATCAGTCGCATTTGCAATTATTCCCATCGGTCCAACTTTCGGGACTTCAAGACCAAATTGCGTAAACTTCCCTATATATATTCCACTGATCACTTTCATTGTATCTACCATTGTTGTATTGATGTGAATTGTGAGAGGATATGAATTGTCCCCGATTCTAAGTGTTCCCGTAAGCGGAAATTCTTCCTGTTTCCAGAAATTTTGCCAATCATCTCTATCCATTGTGTCGGACTGAAATATTAAATTCGGATTTTTTTCCTGTTGAAGTATTTCAGCGACATTCTTATCACGTTTAGAGTTACCACTATCAAATTTATCTATTGGAATATTTACGTTGATGGAAAAATTGTCATTAGATGTCTGAAGGACGCGGACCGATACATTTGAGTTTTTTCCTACAATTTCGCTTTCCACAACAAACAACATTTTCTTTACAGTTCTATAGGCTACAGAATGTTCAGTGCTTGTAAATAATGACGTAAGATTTGAGCGAGTTTGGCAGTATATCTCGCTACTGCAGAAAAATGATGGTAAAAAAAATATGATCACATGTTTCAAAAAGATACTTCTCATAATAGGTTCCTTCTGCTTATCAATATACTTATACTTGTTTAGACAAGTATATTGAATTTTTCCGCGTTTGTCAAGAGTGCTCTGCAAAAAAAATAGGAATGAAAGAAAGTTTTTTTATTTGTGAATGTTCTCTACATTAGATTGTGTAGGTTGAACACATGCAGAAAGTAACATCGGACATAAAAACCAAAGCGTTAGAACTTGGTCTCCACATAATGAGAATTGCTAAAAAATGAGATGACAATTAAAGTTTGACAAATGATTCCTTTCCTGCAAAAAAAAGAATAACAAGACCTTTATGAACATCACAGATCAATTAATCAATAAAATCGCAACCGCTGAGAGTATTCGGCGCGGGAAAAGTTATTTCCGTTCAGGAAGCGTCTCTTTGGAAGAAGTTCGCGACGACTGTATCACTGCAAGTGTTCGTGGTTCTCAAGTGTACGAAGTGGAAATTGTGGAAACAACGAAGAATAAAATTGAAACGTATTGTTCCTGTCCATACGATTGGGGAGGGGCATGCAAGCACATCGTAGCAGTCATGCTTGCGGTGATGAATGAATATCCGCACAGACAGGAAACTAAAAAAACAAAAACGAACGAATGGATTCAGACTATCAATGCACTTGTTTCGTACGAAACGAAAACATCCCTGCCTTCAAAAAATAAACAACAATGGCGGCTGGGATATGGATTAGAAATTAATTCCAATTATCGTCGGATGTTTCCTCTCCGAATAAAGATGTTGAAAGACGGCTCTGACAGCACTTTTACCCTGTTATCTCAATATCAATTGAACGATGCAGAACATTTTGATTTGGCAGATCGCATTCTTATTTCTAAACTAAATACTGGGTTCTCTAATTATATCCAAAATCAATCTCTCAAGAATTCTCCATACAATTCATACAATGGGTATTCGTACGGATATTCATCATTCAATCGCGATCAGGAAATGAGTGATATTTTTTTTCTGTTAAAAGAGAAGCCTCTCTATTTAGTCAACGGTTCAGTACCTATCTACAATTCTGTTTTGATTCAGGAAACCCCTGCACAGTTCACGCTTACCATTACAGAACAAGGTACAGCGTTGATCGTAACGCCGGAACTTCGGTGGAATGGCGTTCAGATTCCGTTAACATCGGACATTCCTGTTTTGTGTGGAAAGCCGTTGTGGATTCTTTATCAAGAAAATATCCTTCGCGTTGAAGGAACAACCGGCGATCAGTTTTTAGTGTTTCTGCACGCGAAGAAATCCTTGAACATACAAAAGAAGGAACGTGAACTATTTCTGCGCGAAGGACTACCTCTGCTTGCACGCCAGTACACTGTTCAAACCGAACTTGATATTTTTTCAATAAAGGATGTCGCTCCGATTCCCTTCCTGTATCTTAAAGAAGTTCAAGGAGAACTTGTCGTTGAACCGAAACTTTCTTACGACGGCGTTGAAGTGTGGGATCATTCTTTTTCACTCAAGCATTACAACGGTACGCATACAGTGGAAGAGTATGTAACAACGGAAAGCGGTGTAATAAAACTTATCCGAAGATTAGATGTTGAAGAAAAAGTGTACGTTTTTTTCCGTCAAATGCTTCTTAAAGGGAAAGAAGAATTGATCACTGGAAAAATGTCGCAGTATGTTCCCACTATCCATCCACTCGAATGGATACTGACGGAATTGCCGAAGTTCCGTGAAGCCGGCTTCCAAATTTATGGAGAAGAGTCACTTGTCAAACATCGGTTACATGCAGCATCGCCGAAAATTTCCGCTGCGGTAAGTTCCGGCATTGATTGGTTCGATCTTTCTGTTGACGTAAAATTCGGTGGAACGAATGCATCGTTTGACGCTTTTGTACGGGCAATAGAGAAACGGGAACGTTTTGTACGCCTCAATGATGGCAGTTTCGGTGTGATGCCCGAGCAATGGATTGGAAAATTTCGACGAGCGTTAGCGCTCACAGATGCTGGAAAAGATGATTGGAAAATTTCACGTACGCAAATCAGTTTAGTTGATGAATTGCTGGAAGAGATGGATGATGTTTCGATTGACGAAGAATTTCATCGGATGCGGGAACGGCTTCGGTCATTCAAAAATATAGAGCCGCACACTCTTCCGAAAATATTCAACGGAGAACTTCGTCCGTATCAAAAAGCGGGATACGATTGGCTTCATTTTCTTCAACAATTTCGATTCGGTGGTATTCTTGCGGATGATATGGGATTAGGAAAGACAGTGCAAACACTCGCCTTTCTTCAAAAGCAGTACGAAAATGGAGCGAGTCTTCCTACGCTGATTATCGTTCCAACATCGATAATCTTTAATTGGAAAAAAGAAGCGGAACAATTTACACCGCAACTTAAAATTTATTGTCACCACGGACTGGAACGAAAAAAAGATCGAGAATATATTTCAGGCGCGAGCATTATTGTAACGTCCTACGGAATTTTGCGCAGAGACATAGAATACTTTAAGGACATTCAATTTTTTTATGTGATTCTCGATGAGTCGCAAAACATTAAAAACGCAGCATCGGTAAATGCTAAAGCGGTACGGTGCTTGCACGCCGAGCATCGTCTTGCATTGACAGGTACTCCTGTAGAAAATAATCTAATGGATTTGTGGTCGCAGATGACATTTTTGAATCCCGGCATGCTTGGAAGCGCACAAGCATTTTCAACCAATTATGCGAAACCTATCGAGCGCCTGCAAAGCGAGCCGATTGCTGCATCGTTAAAACGTCTTGTCTATCCTTTCATGCTTCGCAGAACGAAAGAACTTGTTGCAGATGACCTTCCGCCGAAACAAGAATCTGTGACGTATTGCGAAATGGAAAAAGAGCAGCGAGTTGCGTATGAACATTGGCGCGAATATTACCGTCGTGCACTTTTAACAAGTATTGACGAAGTAGGAATACAGAAAAGTAAGCTCAAGGTGTTGGAAGGTCTGATGAAACTGCGCCAAGTGTGCTGCCATCCGGCGTTGGTAGATGCAAAATACAAGGGTTCATCCGGTAAGTTTGAAGTGTTCAAAGAAATGCTCGAGGATATTCTTTCTGAAGGACACAAAGTTCTTGTCTTTTCGCAATTCGTGAAAATGTTAAAAGTGCTGCGCTCAGAACTTGATACTAAAAAAATATTATATGAATATCTCGATGGCAGCACACTCAAACGTCAAGATCGGGTCGAGCGGTTTCAAACGGACGAAACATTTCGCGTATTTTTAATCAGTTTAAAAGCCGGCGGTACCGGATTGAATCTTACGGCAGCCGATTATGTTATTCATTACGATCCGTGGTGGAATCCGGCTGTTGAAATGCAGGCAACGGACCGCACACACCGTATCGGACAAACGAAACATGTTTTTTCTTACAAACTGATAACGAAAGAAACCGTGGAAGAAAAAGTACTGCTGCTTCAGGAAAAGAAAAAACATCTTGTCTCCAGTGTTATCAGCACCGAAGCCGGATTTGTGAAAACATTGACGAAAGAAGATGTTGAAGCGTTGTTTAGCTAATAGGTTGTTGAAAAAGGATGAAAGATGAAGGATGAAGGATGAAAGATGAAAGATGAAGGATGAAGGATGAAGGATGAGGGATGAATTTCATATTTTGTAAATGACACTGACCGAAAAAATAAAATCAAAAGCGCTCGAACTTGGGTTTTCTAAAGTTGGTATTGCTAAAGCCGAAACATTGACAACTGAGGCAGAGCGATTGAAAGAATGGCTGCATCGCGGCTACAATGCTTCGATGAAGTGGATGGAAAAAAATATCGAGAAGAAAATTGATCCGCGAGAAATTCTTCCCGGCGCGCAATCGGTAATTTCAGTTGCAATCAATTATTATTCAGCAGAACAACATCAACCCAATGAGAGTGAAGGAAAAATTTCTCGTTATGCGTGGGGCGATGATTATCATATTCATGTTACGAAAAGAATCGAAATGCTTTGGCAGTGCATCAAACAAATGGAGCCGGCTGCCGAAGGACGTTATTATGTTGATACCGGTCCGATGATGGATAAAGTATGGGCGGCGCGTGCCGGAATTGGCTGGCAGGGCAAACATACAAATCTTATCACCAAAGAGTACGGTTCGTGGGTGTTTCTTGGCGAAATTGTTACGACGCTGCAACTTGATGCGGATGTGACGATGGAAGATTTTTGCGGGACATGTACAGCATGCCTCGACGCATGTCCGACAAACGCGATTGTAGAACCATATATCGTTGATAGCAACAGATGCCTTTCATATTTAACCATTGAACATCGTGGAGAAATTGATTCATCGTTGCACAACAAGTTCGAGCAATGGGTGTACGGCTGCGATATTTGTCAGGATGTTTGCCCATGGAATAAATTTCAACAGCAAACCGCGCATCAAGAATTTTTTCCGCGCGAGGAAAACATAGCGCCGAAGTTAGATACATTACTTGCACTAACACAGGAAGAATTTTCTCAACGATTTTCTAAATCGCCAATTAAACGAACAAAGCGCGAAGGAATGATGAGAAATGCTGAAATAATAAAAGCAAAAAATTAAAAGTAAAAAGGAAAAAGTTAAAAATAAAAAGTTAAAAGATAAAAGTAAGAAGTATGATTGGAGATGTGAAAAATAATTTCATTGAAATTTATAATTATAGCTCTAAACCCAAAACTCAAAACTCAAAACAAACATGTCATCAAACCACAGAAAAGTAATTATCATCGGTTCAGGTCCGGCAGGATTAACAGCGGCAATTTATGCGAGCCGTGCAAATTTAAGTCCGCTTATTTTCGAAGGGATGCAGCCAGGCGGACAATTAACAATAACAACAGATGTTGAAAATTTCCCCGGTTACGAACATGGAATTCAAGGTCCAGAGCTAATGGATGTAATGCGTAAACAAGCGCAACGTTTCGGAGCGGAATCTCAATATAAAATTGTTACCAAAGTGGATTTTTCGCAACGGCCGTTTAAGGTTTGGGTAGATGAAGAATTGTACACAGCGGATGCAATTATTGTTTCAACAGGTGCAGCGGCACAGTGGCTTGACATTCCGTCTGAAAAAGAATTTTCCGGCTATGGTGTTTCTGCTTGGGCAACATGCGATGGATTCTTTTTCAAAAATCAAGAAGTGTATGTTGTCGGCGGCGGAGATACTGCAATGGAAGAAGCAAGTTTTCTTACAAAATTCGCTTCTAAATTAACGCTCATCCATCGCCGCGATGAGTTCCGTGCATCAAAAGTAATGCAAGATCGTGTGCTGAACAATTCGAAAGTTTCGGTTGAATGGAACTCTGTTGTTGAAGAAGTTCTTGGCACACATGAAAATGGAAAAAAGAAAATGACCGGTTTAAAATTAAAAAATGTAAAAACCGGAGAAGTAAAAGAAGTAAAAGCCGACGGGCTTTTTCTTGCAATAGGACATAAACCAAATACAGAAATTTTTAAAGGAATTCTCGATATGTATGAAAACGGATATCTTAAAGTTCAACAAGGTTCTACAAAAACAAATATCGAAGGTGTGTTTGCTGCCGGTGATGTTGCAGATTCTATTTACCGTCAAGCGATAACCGCTGCCGGAAGCGGATGCATGGCAGCAATAGATGCGGAGCGGTGGCTGGAAGGACAGGAGTGATTGTCTTAAATGCTGAGACGCGAAGTTGCGGAGAAAATAAAACACCTTCTCAATTTAACTTGAGAAGGCGTTTGTGTTTATAATCTTGACACTGATTATCTCATCAACACCATTTTCTTTGTTTCTACAAATTTTCCTGCTTTGATTTGATAGAAGTATAATCCGCTTGGTAGTTTTGAAGCATTTCCGCCAGAGGCGTATCCGCCTTCGGCGGAAAATTTTGCAACATATTTTCCTGCATTTTTACTTTCATTCACCAACGTTGCAACTTCCCTTCCAAGCGCATCAAATATTTTTAATGTTGTAAAACTGTTAATTGGTAATTGATAACTGATCACTGTAGAAGGATTGAACGGATTAGGATAGTTTTGTTGTAATCGAAAAGTAGTCGGAAATTTATCAGAAGATTTTTGCTCTACGACATTTGTTATAAAGTTGGTTTCTTTTAATTCTCTGAAGTGCCCATTGTTTTCAGCATCTCCGGCAAGAAACATTTTTACCGGACCGATTCCTTTTGCAAACCAGAATTTTGCTATAACGCCACTGCTTACTACTGTGGAACCTATTTTTGCAACTCGCAATATTATCAAGTAATATGCTGAGAAAGTTTGTCCATTAACTGTAACATCCGTTTTGCTTTCCCATTTTCCAGTGATCTGTAAAGTAATTGTTGTAGGAGCAGCAGGGTTGGCATAACTAACAAAATTTTCTTCAAAAGATGTGAATGTTCCGCCAATTCCTGCTTTTGGAGATGCAAGTTTGATGAACCGCAATGAATCTTTGCGGATACCCGCAGCATTAGATGAATCTTTTAGATACGCTGAGCGAAAAAAATGTCCGAAATTTGTTAGGTAATAATAATCAGCAGAGGTTGAATCGTAATAGACCATTACCGGAGTCAATTTTTTAGTGGATGGCGGGGTAACCAATGTTGTATCTGAAACGAACGCGGCGCTTGTTTTCCCATTTGGTGTTGAGGCAATAACTGCTGCCAACGGACCAAAAATAACTGATAACGGAAAATTTGATGAAACAACAGTCCACGAGGTACTGTAGAACGTGTTTGTTCCCGCAATCGGAGTTTCAGTATCGGCATTCGTGAAATAACCTGTATACTCAAAACGATGACCGGCAATTAAAGGAAATACATCATTGGGAATGGTATCATTTTGAGACGGGATAGGAGGATCAATTTGCGCCTGAACTGACGCTGTAATCAAAATAAAAATGAGAAAGGAGTATTTCATTTTTTAATATACTTCGTCGTGTGATCCTATATTGAGTAATAAAATTTCTTGTTCTTTAGTTTCTTCATTTGATACAAATGTGAAAACAATTCTAATATCGTATTCAACGTAACAAGCCCAACAATTTTTTAAGTCGCCTTTTAGTTTGTGTGTCCGTAGATGAGTTGCAAAGGCATTTTCGCTCAAGTCGTTCAGTGTGTGAACTAATTTTTGTTTCTTCTCAGGAGTAGGTGAAATAATTTTCTTAAATGTACGTTTGAAATGTGAAGACCAATTGAGAGTCATACTTAGTCTTCAATGTCCTTAAGAAAATCAGCAACAGAGCCCTTTCCAGTTTTCCCGGATTTGTATTCTGATAATCCCTCGTAAACTGTTTGAACCAACATTTTTCTTTTTTCTTCGATAAGTCTTTTACGTAAAATTTCGCTGAGAACAACTTGATCTTCAAAAGAAAGTTTTTCAGTTTGGTCAAGAACTGAATCAATAGTAAGTTCTGCCATAATATTTCTCCTTCTTCAGGCTAATTTGCACATGATAACTCAAAAAAGCAAATCGGATTTTATTTGAAATCTTGTCACATCATTCTGTCTTCATTTCATAACCGCTTGGACATTTGTCTGCTTAGTCTGACATCACTTCACAATTGATATACTTCATCCACAAAAAATTCGTCATTTCTTGCAATTTTCTGTTTGGCACGGTGATTGTAAATCTATTAAGCAAACAGAACACGAAAATCTTCGAGGGCATTCTTGATATGTATGAAACCGGATACCTTAAAGTTCAACATGGTTCTACAAAAACAAATATCGAAGGTGTGTTTGCTGCCGGTGATGTTGCAGATTCTATTTACCGTCAAGCGATAACCGCTGCCGGAAGCGGATGCATGGCAGCAATTGATGCAGAAAAATTTTTAGAGGCAAACGAATAATTTTTTCCCAAACATTTTTTACAAAATTTTTACGAGCGATTCATAGTTACTGTGAATCGCTTTTTTTATGCGAAAAAATATCCCTGCATTGCAGGCAGTAAAACAGAAACAATTCATCTCTAATTTCTGCGCACCCATCCTTCCATTTAGTCATCTCATCGGAATTAACTCAACATTGGACATTGGACATCGTATCTTTGGAATAAAATAACATCATTCATCCACAAACAAAATTGGAGGATTACCATTATGATTCAAAAAATGTTTCTTTCCGCTCTCTGGAGTTTCCTGCTTTGTGTTACCGCCTTGGGTCAAGATGCCGTCAAAGAGCTTGAGGCGAAACTCCAGAACGATGTTGCCACGCTTGTTCTTTTAGGAAAAACATTTCACAATCAAGGGAAGGCGGGAAATAAAGATGCTGTGGATAAAGGTTTTCCCTATCTCGATAAAGCGCTTCAGATCGATCCATCGAACGCCGTTGCTCTCGCCTATCGCGGCAGTCTTTGGACACTGCGCGGTCGCGATGCATGGTGGCCTTTTACAAAGATGAAGCACGTCGAGAAAGGAATTGATGAGTTAGATAAGGCGGTGGAAATTGCTCCTGATAATATAGAGGTGAGAATTACCCGAGGAATCAACAGCATGAATTTGCCATCGATGTTCAAACGGCATGCAACGGCGATGAAGGACTTCGCGTACCTGCTTAAGATTCCGGGTTTTTCACATTTTGACGCACCATTACAATCCACCATTTACTGCTGGAGCGGTATCGCTTTCAAACAGGATAATCAAATAGACAGGGCAAAGGAACTATTAGGGAAAGCAATAGCCGCTGCGCCGGATTCAGACACTGCCCGAAAAGCAAATGAGGAATTGAAAACATTAGGAGAAATGAAATGATATCACTGATCCGCATGCAGAATGTTATCAAAACCTACGAGCTCGGTAAGGTGCAGGTGCCGGCGCTCCGCGATGTTACGATGGAAATAGAGCAGGGCGAGTTCACGACGATTTGTGGACCCTCCGGAAGCGGGAAAACTACACTGATGAATCTTCTCGGACTTATCGACACGCCAACTCGTGGAAAGATTTTCCTCGAAGGGTCCGAAATTGGATACAACGGACTGGAAAACCTTCACCTGGTACGGTTGGAAAAGTTGGGATTCATTTTTCAAACCTTCAATCTTATCCCTGTTCTTACTGCATACGAAAACATAGAATACCCATTGCTGTTGACAAAGAAAACTGCATTGGAGCGGCAGAAATCGGTTGAGCGTGGTTTGCATGATGTGAAACTCTGGGACGTTCGGCGGCACAAACCGAATGAACTTTCAGGAGGACAACGCCAGCGGGTAGCAATTGCGCGCGCGTTGGTGAATAACCCCCAGATTGTTTTGGCAGACGAACCGACAGCAAATATTGATTCGGCAACCGCAGCAGAAATATTAGACTTGATGCGCACATTGAACGAAGAAGAAAAAGTTACGTTCCTGTTTTCTACGCACGATCCTCTCGTAATGAAATATGCCAAACGAGTAATTAGGCTTCATGATGGGATGATTGTTGACGGACAGGCTTAAACCAAAACCGGAGAAAAAGCTATGTTCAAATTTATTACACTTGCAATTAAAAATGTTCTCCGCAACAGGCGGAGAACGATCATTACCGGGCTTGTGCTCGTTTTCGGCGCAACCGCTCTTATCCTCGCCGGCGGATTCGTCTCCTTTTCTTATCAGGGACTTCGTGAAGGCGCCATTCGTGGTCAACTAGGACATATTCAACTCTATCACAAGGAATTTTTCGATAAGGAAGAAGAAAAGCCCATGGAACTTGGGATAGAGAACGTTGATGAGATGAAAAAGAAGATTATCACACAGAGTCACGTTCGATTTACGATGGCACGTGTGGAGTTTATGGGATTGATTTCGAACGGAGACAAATCTGCAGCGTTCCTTGCCCGAGGGATAGAACCGGAAAAGGAGAAAAAACTCTCTGGATTTGCCTTGACATCGGAGAAGGGAAAGTTTCTTGGGGAAACCGCGGAGAACGAAAGCGAACACGAAGTGATTTTAGCCAAAGGTTTGGCAAAGACACTCAAAGCCGAGCCGGGTGATTATCTGACGCTGATGGCGACAACATCGAAAGGAGCGCTCAACGCAATGGATGTGAAAGTTGCCGGCACCTACTCCACCGGCGTCCCGGAGTATGACGAACGTGCGCTGATGGTGAATCTGCGCACAGCACAGGAACTTCTCAGGACGGATAAAGTTACAAAATTAGTTGTTGTGCTGGATGAAACAGAGAAAACGGATGAGATGGCGGCAGCGTTGCAAGGTCTTTTCCCGGACTTCACCATCAAACGCTGGATTGAGTTGGCTACATTCTACAAGTCGGTCGTCAGCCTTTATAATATGATCTTTGCTTTTCTTGGCGTCATTATTTTCATCATCGTTGTGTTAAGCAGCTCCAACACTATGATGATGTCAATCTTTGAACGGACGAGAGAAATCGGAACGCAGCTCGCAGTTGGAACATCTCGAATCCGGCTACTCGTGAACTTTCTTTACGAAGGATTGGTGATTGGCATCTTCGGCGGACTGCTCGGTCTGGTGATAGCATACCTCGTTGCAACAGTTCTCAATCACTCCGGAATATCTATGCCTCCGCCGCCGGGCTCAACTCAGGGCTATCCGCTGAATGTGGACATTGTTCCTGAAATTTTTGTTGGAGTGTTTATTCTCATCGCCCTAACAACTGTAATTTCTACAATCGTTCCGGCGCTGAAAGCATCGCGCATGAAAATCGTTGATGCACTCGGACATGTTTAATCTCTATGGGTTGAATTCCCCGCCGCTTGTCCGAAGGACTCTTTCGGAGCGGCGTGATGTCATACCCGCGTGCCAAAGGCATCCCTTCGGGAAAAGCGGGTATCCAGAAAGATGGATTCCGGCTTCCGCCGGAATGACAAAAGAATACCTCGCGGCTTGGAGACTGTGTAAAAAGTCAATAGAATGTCATCGCGAGGATTCGCCGCAGGCGAAGACGTGGCGATCTTTAAAATCAAATCAAAAAAGCAAGATTGCTTCGGCAAAAAACGCCTCGCAATGACAATGCCCAGATTATTACACAATCTCCTTGCCGCGAGGATAATTTAATCTTGAAAGGAAACTTGATCGTGAAAGAAAATCTTATTGGCTCAATTTTTTTTCTTCTTGCTCTTCTTACACCGGCGCCAGCTCAAACGCTTGCCGCTCGCCAGAGTTCGGCGCAGTCTGACGACCAAAACGCGAAACTGCGGAGAGCCGGCGAGCTTACTGCCGATGAAATACTGGAGCAATCCGACCGAACTCGCAACGCGTGGGACTCCTACGTCGTCCGCACCCAAATCCTAAACTATGAAGACGGGAAACTAACGGAAGAAAGCAACTTTGAGGTCTCTATGAAAGGATGGGACAAGAGTTTGGTGAAATTTCTGAATGCTGATGTGAAGGGACAGTACCTTCTTATGCTCGAGGATGTTATGTGGATGTATATGCCAAACACGCGCAAGCCCATCCGCATCACGCCGCTGCAACGATTGACGGGCAATGCTTCAAACGGCGATGTGGCGCGCACACGATACGCGCAAGACTACGCCGCTGTATTGAAGCGGGAAGTAACACTGGATGGCGCAGGTTGTTATGTTCTCGAGCTGACCGCGAAGCGTGATGGCGCAACGTATCATAAAATAGACTATTGGGTAACGAAAGAACACCTGCAGCCGAAGAAAGCAGAAATCTATTTATCTTCGGGCAAACATTACAAAACAATTTTCTACGATGCGTATCAGGAAACAAGCGGAAAAGTTCTTCTGAAGCAGATGACACTTATTGACAGACTACGCGAGGGGGGAAAGACCATTATGCGATTGACATCGTACGCTCCCCAAGATATTCCTGCAAAATATTTCAACAAAGATTACCTGGAAAAACTAAAATGACTTCAGACTATATTAGTATCTTACCGCTGAAATGTTTGCACAAAAAGCAAAGATTTTTCGTCCACGAAGGTCACGAAGGAACACTAATTTTTCGTGCCTCTTTGTGTCCTTCGTGGATGATTCCTGTTTGGTTGCGGCTCCGCCGCGTTAGGAAACAAAGTCTTCTATTCCTTGTACCAATACTTTTTCTAACTCTGCCAAATATCGTTCTTGCACAGGAGCTAACGTACCGATTTTCTTTTGTGAATGAAGCGACAGCGAACAAGCTCAACCTAAGTACGCCGCTCAACTATGAGAACCGTATTCTACCACAGCCCAAAACGGAGAATCTTGCGGTGGCGAATCTCTTTCTCAACTACAGCGTTATTTCTGCCACGTTGAACGGCAGCGCCACTGCAGACGATCGTTCCAAGCCGGATTACAATTCTTCACTTCGAGAACTGTACGCCGATTATTCGCTCACCGATGAGCTGAACATCTCGGTCGGAAAGAAAATTCTGAAATGGGGAACGGGTTACGCATTCAATCCGACCGGTGTGGTGGAACCGCAGCGCAATCCTTCCGACCCTTCGGACCGATTGAGCCAATACGAAGGGCGGAAGCTTCTTTCGCTCAGTGCTTTTGTCGGAGGAAGTTCTCTCACGCTCGTGTATCTTAATGATGTTTCTCTCCGAGATTCCAAACTGCAATGGACCGACGATGAGCTTGCTGTTCGTATGTATAGTCTGGTTGGCGGTGTTGATCTTTCTTTGATTGCGCATTTCAAGCAGCGCCAGAGACCGGAGGCAGGGATGAGCGCCGCGTACGTCATTGGCAGCAATCTTGAGCTGCACGCGGAAGTGTTAGCAAAACGAAGTTCCAGGTCGTTGTATCATCGTATCATCACGTCGGATGATGAACGTCAGTTTTTTTCATCCTATCCGTACGTACCACTCTATGAAAACTCCGGGCGGATTTTCTACAAACTGCTTCTCGGCGGCCAGTACACGTTTGAAAGTGGATTCAACATCACGCTCGAATATTTTCACAATGAAGAAGGTCTAAGCGGAAAAGAGTGGAAACAGTGGATGAGTTTTGTTAAATTTCACAACGATATCCAGCAAGAGAACATCGTGGTTCCTCCGGCTCTTGTCGAACTATCTCGCTACAATTTGATCTGGTCGCTCCAAACTGTTTCGCCTCGCGGAACAATGCGCGATTACCTTTTTGCCCGGGGATATTACACGCTCGATACGTGGTCGTTCGAGCTGATGTATTTCACCAACATTGCCGACTTGAGTGCTATTGTAGTACCATCTGTGTCGTCGCGGCTTTCGGAGTACGTCTCTGTGTATTCCCGCTTCACGCTGTTTCTCGGCAAGGATGATTCGGAATATGGAGTGCTGTTCAACAGGTATGCAGTGAATCTCGGAATTCGATTTCAATTATGAGAAAGAAAAATTTTGGTCGGATTGCCATCCTCAACCTCATTATTGCGGTTGTCATTGGCTCTGTGTTGACTCTCGCCTACCCACGTAGTTGGCAATTTAATTTTCTTACTGCATTTATTTTTTCAAACTGCATTGGTTTTTCCATTCACACACTTGTTCATCTTCTGCAGAGCCGCCTTGAGCGATTCCCCACAACGCTGCGGCGCGCACTTCTGGTTGTATTGTTTCTCATCGGCGGGTCGATCGGGACGGAGGTTGGATACTGGGTCAGTCGCGCTCTTTTCGGTAACATCATTTATTTTCCTGCACACATCTCCCTTCTTTTGTTCAATCTTGTCATGGCGATCATCTTCGGCAGCATCGCGGTTCTTTATTTCTCACTGAAGCAGTCGGCGGAAAAAATGGCAATCATGCTGAAGGAAAAAGAACTGCAAGAAGAAAGACTCACGCGCAGCAAAGTGAAAGCAGAACTGGATGCACTGCAATCAAAGATCAATCCTCATTTTCTTTTCAATACATTAAATTCTATCGCTTCGCTCATCTCCGAGAACCCGCGAAAAGCCGAAGCGATGGTTGAGAAACTCTCGGAACTTTTCCGTTATACGCTGCAAACGTCGCAGAAGGATACAATCAAACTTTCTGAAGAATTAGAAATTGTTCGTTCCTATCTTGAGATTGAGAAAACGCGTTTGGGTGATCGCCTCACGTTTCATATCGAATGCGATTCTGTTTTGGCTGAAGAATTGTTTCTGCCGGGGCTTCTCATACAACCATTAGTCGAAAATAGTATCCGACATGGCATTGCACCAAAAATCGGCGGGGGAGAAGTTACTGTTGAGGCAAAGCGTGTAGAGAATGCTTGTGTTATTTCAGTGATCGATAATGGAATCGGTTTTAGTAATAAAAATGCAAGCAGCGGTTATGCTTTAAAGAGTATTCAAGATAGACTAAAACTTTTGTATGATGGTAAAGCTGAGTTGAAGATTATTCACAGCGACGGCACTCACGTTATCATTACAATTCCTTTTTCGCATGGATAAAAGTATGCTGATTCGAACTATTCTTATTGACGATGAGGAACTTGCTTGCAAACGTCTTCGAAAACTATTGGGGAACTATGACGATGTAAAGATTATTGATGAGGCACGCAATGGCGAGGAAGCAATCGAGAAAATTGAGACGTTCCATCCCGACGTGATCTTTCTCGATATTCAAATGCCAGGTGTAAACGGTTTTGATGTAGCAAGACGACTGACATTCAAACCATTCATTATTTTTGCTACAGCGTACGATGAATACGCTTTGAAGGCATTCGAAGAGAATTCGGTTGATTATCTCCTGAAGCCCATCGAGCAGAAGCGGCTCGATGCTGCGATGGAAAAACTGCGTCGGCTGTATGACGCCTCGAAGCTGAAATTGAGCGAGAATGTAGAACGACTTCTTTCCCAGATTGCCTCCAATCCGCTCAAGCGCTTGCAGATCAAGACCGGAGATAAAATTTTTCTCGTTGATATCGATGATGTGGTCTACTTTGAGGCAAAAGAGAAATATACGTTTCTTCATACGGTCGATCACGATCACATCGTTGATTTTACTCTTGCTGAATTGGAAGCAAAATTGGACAAGACGATTTTTTTCCGTATCCATCGCTCCCACATCGTACACGTAAAATACATCCGTGAACTTGTGAAGTGGTTCGGAGGAAAATATAAGCTACGCCTCAAAGATAAGAATGGAACCGAACTTATTGTGAGCCGCGGGTATGTGGATCAGATCCGGAGCTTGTAGGAATTCCGATATAATCGTCCCTTAAAAAGTATAAGATGTCAGACACCTTGTCTATGAAATGGGTAAAAACTTTTTATTTTTCTGAAATTTAATAAGAAGGTGTCTGACATCTTCGTTAATTCAAGACTTTTTAAGGTTCAACTAAATATTCTTCATTTCAAATCCCGCATTTAGCGGGATTTTTTTTGCAAAGCATGAAATGCATTTCATGCGCAAGAAATGCATGAATATTTTTTTTGTTTATGAATTTGAACAAAAATTGAACAAGAATTACTGGCACGATGATTGAAATATATAATGAACACCATGAATAGCACACAATGGCAGCGGGTTATTTTATTATTAATGTCATGGTGACTGATTTTTTTTAGTGAACAAAATTATCTGCCGCCAAAATAATGAATCATTAAATTCATAACTAATATTCAATCACGTTTTAAAGGAGTCATATATGAAAAAAATTCTTGTGCTGCTTAGTTCAGCATTGTTGTATGTAGGCTGCGAGAGAAGCAATCCGATTGATAGCAGTGCAGCTGCCACAGATGTTCCGTTTAGTGAACAATCCATGGTTGATGAAGCGGTAACATCGAACGTTTCTCCAATTCAATTACAAAGTGATATGCGTCTTCACGATTCATTACGTCATCCAAAGGATTCATTGCGGTTTGTACGAATGTTGGATTCGTTGAAAGCACGCGTAGGACTTTCTGATGCACAATTTGAAAACGTGAAAGCGTACGGAAAAATTTTGTCAGATTCTTTGGAATCAATTCGAACGCAATTTCATTCCCGTCTCATTACTAGATTTCAAGTGCAAATAAAAATACAAGCTGCTCGTGTTCAGTTTGTAAATTCAGTACTTGCAATTCTTACTACTGAGCAACGGACATTATTCAATAATTGGATTAAAAAATTCTGGAATAAGCACCATAACCGATTTGGACATGGTCCGGGCGGTATGGGTGGTGGTCACTAAAACAGTGTTGTATTGAAATAAAAAAAATCCCCTCGCTAATAACGTGGGGATTTTTTATTTATGGAATAATATTCCATCCATATTCAATATTCCATATCTTAACATTTTTTTCATTGTCGCCGGAAACAAGAGTTTTTCCATCCGGGCTCCATTGCACAGCACGTACAACATTTTTAAAATCTTTAAGGGAAGTAAGCAATGAACCATCTCGTATGCGCCAAATTTTTATCGTATTATCTTCGCTTGCAGAGGCAAGCAGTTCGCCGCTCTGATTGATAGAAACTCCATTTACTGCAAACGCATGTCCGGTGAATGTGTTGAGCAATACTCCATCGCTCACTCTCCACAGTTTAATTGAGTTATCGCTGCTTCCGCTGGCAAGAGTTAATCCATCCGCAGAGAAAGCAACGGAGTTAACGGCGTTTGTATGTCCCGAAATAGTTTGAAGCACTGCACCGGTGCCAGTGTTCCAAAGTTTGATAACATTATCTGCACTGCCAGTAGCAATAATAGTACCGCTTGGATTGAGTGCGATTGTATGAATTTTATAACTGTGTCCGGTTAAGGTTTGAGTTATCGCACCATCAGAAATTTTTTGAAATTTGACTGCATTATCTCCGCCAACGCCGATGATGGATTGCCCATCGGATGAAAAAACTACACCGCTCACACCATTGGAATGTGCTTGTGAAAATGTGTGAAGGAGTGCACCACTGCTTGTATTCCAGATTTTAATTGAGTTGTCGTTACTTCCGGATGCAAGCAAGAGACCATCCGGAGAAAAAGCGAGAGCCGTAACAGCAAACTGGTGACCGGTGAGAGTGGAAAGTAATTTTCCATCACTTCGCTGCCAAAGTTTTGCTGTGTAATCAGAACTTGCGCTTGCGAACATTGTATTCTTCGGACTGACCGCAACAGCGAGAACATCATTTGTGTGGCCGCTATATGTTGCAAGCAACGCACTGTGTACAACAAATCCGATTTTTAAAACTGATGTGTAGGCGCTGGTATTTACGGAAGTAACTGCACGTACGCGATAGCTGTATGTTTGTGTCGAATCCAATGCCTTGTCTTGATATGTTGTTGTGTTGGCAGGAAGTGTTACAAGCCGAATAAAATTTGTTTTATTAATTGCTCGTTCAATTTCAAATCCTCGTTCAATAAGACTGCTGTCATTCCATTGAAGTGTAACTGCCGCCGACGAAGATGTTGCGATTGATAATGTATTTGGCGGTGGAAGCGAAACTTTAACTGACGCAGTATTCGAATATGAACTCACTGTACCGCCTAATCCGTGCGCTCGCATGCGAAAATAATATGTTGAATCTTTACTGTACGCACCGGGAAGAATGAAGACAACAGCATTTGGCGGCATGGTTTGCCGTACTGTGAAATGAATATTATCGGCGCTTTGTTCGATATCGAATCCTGTTTCGATGGTGCTGTTATCTTTCCATTGCAGAAAAACTGCCGTGTCGCCCTGAAGAGTTGTTGCAAGATTTGACGGTGTGAAATTGAAAACAGTTACGGTTACACCTTGCGATGATGTTACATTATTATCAGCATCGTACGCTTTCGCCACAAGAACATGAACGCTGCTATCTTTTTCTTTGTTGATATTCCAAATTGCTGTGTATGGTTCTTTTAAAAATATTTTAGACGAGTCAAGTGTGTTGTCGATATATATTTCTACTTTTGTAACACCTTTATCGTCTGAAGCCTGCACATCAATCGTGGTATTGTCTGAAATAGTTGACTGATCTTTTGGCGAAATAATTTTAACAACGGGTTTTGCCGGATCAGTCTCAGTGGATTGTGAGCATTGGAGAGAACAAAGAGCGCACAGCAAAAGGAGAAAAGAAAAATATTGTTTCATAAGTAACTTCCGTTTTTTTTGTTATTCTACAAAACTTACAGATGCAAAGCAAGATGTACTTGAATGAGTCATACAAATTCAGTAAAATATATATACACAATACTTAAAAACAGATAAAGGAAAAAAATATGCGAACTGCAAATCCGGCGTTAAGCGCCAAAACATTCGAAAACCTTCCGTATGCCGGAACAGGCGACGAACTGATGACCTTAGAAGGTACCGTTAATAAAACGGCACTCTTATTTTTACTGTTGCTGCTTGCAGCAATTTGGACATGGAATATTTTCTTTACAACCAACGATTTTTCCGCCGTGCTGCCGTGGATGATGGGCGGCGCTCTCGGAGGGTTAGCGGTTGGCTTTCTTATAGCTTTTAAAAAAGAATGGTCTGCCGTTACTGCGCCGATCTATGCAGTGCTGCAAGGATTGTTTCTGGGCGGACTTTCTGCAATGATGGAATTCAAATATGAAGGCATTGTGATACAAGCTGTTGGATTAACATTCGGCACATTTGCTATGGTACTGTTTGCGTACAAAACAAAAATTATTCAAGCGACAGAAAATTTTAAGCTCGGCGTTTTTGCTGCTACCGGCGGCATTGCGCTGGTGTATATGGTTTCGATGGTGCTCGGATTTTTTGGTATTCATATACCGTTCATTCACGACAGCGGTTTGTTTGGAATCGGATTCAGCTTGTTTGTTGTTGTTATTGCGGCGATGAATCTTGTTCTCGATTTTGATTTTATCGAACAAGGCGCAAACAACAACGCACCCAAATTTATGGAATGGTATTCTGCCTTTGGGTTAATGGTAACGCTCATTTGGTTATATGTAGAAATTCTGCGGTTGCTTGCAAAGTTGAGAGAGCACAAATAAAAAAGTACGTTTTGCAAAGTCGTTCATCCGCGAAGTTCACGAAGGAACACGAAAAAAATATTTTATCAATTGCATTTTCTTCTACAAAACCCTTCGAGAGTTTTAAACTCTCGAAGGGTTATTTTTTATACTCGTTCCCAACGAAGTTGTCTGATAGTTAATACTATTCAATAGTAAGATATTATATTTATGTAATACATTTTTTATATTGACCTACAATTATTTTATTCCTATATTATTATTAGTTAATACATGGAGAAAATATGGATACATCAATTGTAACTACCAAAGGCCAAGTTGTAATCCCATCGAAACTGCGAAGACGATACGGTATTCGAAATGGTACAAGAATTTATTTCTATGAAAAAGAAGGTGAAATTCTAATGATTCCGTTAACACATGAGTTAGTCGATGCAAACATTGGATTTCTTGGTACAAAGGGAAAACTTTTAAAAGCATTGGCAGAAGAAAAGAAAAAAGAGCGTGTGTTATGAAGAAATATGTGCTTGATACCCATGCATTAATCGCGTATGCGGAAGGTGAGAGCGGGGCAAAACACGTTGCAGAAATTTTGAAGAAGTCATTGGATGGTAACGCGGAAATTTTTCTGTCTGTTATCAATTGGGGAGAAATGTACTATATCGCCTTGCGTGAAGGGGGCGTTGAACGCGCGGAACTATACCGAAATACAATCTCAAAATATCCCATAACGATTGTCGAGGCTAACAAAGAGTTAACGTTGCTTGCAGCAAAGTTTAAAGCTTTTCATAAAATGTCTTATGCCGATGCATTCTGTGCAGGGTTGGCAAAACTAAAAAAGGCTGAGCTTGTTACCGGTGATAAAGAATTTAAATCTGTTGAGGGCGAAGTAAAGATATTATGGATCTAAACACAATTTTGGTTATATGTAGAAATTCTGCGGCTGCTTGCAAAGCTGAACGACAGGAAATAAAAAAACGTATCATTAACAACAAAGCGCTCAATTTCAGATTTTTGAAATTGAGCGCTTGTGTTTTAGGAGAACGAATTTATTTTGTCAAAATCATCTTTTTACTTTCAGTAAAATTTCCACTTTGTATTCTATAAAAATAAATGCCACTTGGTAAACCGGTTGCATTCCATTCTGCATAATAATATCCCGCATTTTTTCTTTCATTCACCAGTGTAACAATTTCTTGACCGAGAGTGTTAAATATTTTTATGGTAACATTGCTCGGTTCTTTTACTCCATAATAAATCGTTGTTGTAGGATTAAAAGGATTTGGGAAATTTTGTGATATGGAATTTGATTCTGGTATTAAATTGGATTCCGAGAGTTCTCGTTTTGCAAAAACTGCAAGAATACTTCCCCAGATATTGACGACATCGCTGTATGCGGAATATTGAGACTTCATGCCTCCGAGATCATCTGCCCATTCCGATAGTGCCCTCACACGATAATTTACAGAAACGTTTTGGCGATAGTAGATATATGGCTTCACCCATTTTTGAACGTCTATATCTACAAACGATGTTGTGGTTGATGTACCGATTTGAGTATAGCCGCCACCATTAATGTCTCGCTCAATAGCGTAATACTTTATATTTTTTTCCGGGTTTGCATCCCATGTTATTGTTGTACCGGCTGTACTTGCAGTTACTTGTACATTTTGTGGTGGAATGGTGGGGAGGTTAGAAAAATGGTAAGAATCGTTAGTTGAAACGGAATATTGTCCAATGTTAATTACTTCAGTTTTATAGGTAGAAATAAAAACAACAGGTTGAGCATTTGGATCATCTTTACGTTGAAACACCGCTTTGATTTTTACAAAAATGTTCTCACCAACATCGCTAATTGAGAATAATCTTCTTCCTTTAAAATATTTTGCAGGCACAGGCATAGATCTTATACGTGCTACATTTTCATTTACAGGTGCTTCAAGTTCTATTAAAAATGATTGGTTTGTTCCATTAATTTCACTAAGCACCAATTTATAAACGTCCTCCAAACCACTATAGTCTAGTACTAATGAAGTTTCAATTTTTTTTAACTCTAATCCAGATGCTATATTAAGATTGTATTGAATATCTTCGACTACTTCATATTCATAAAAATTTTCTTCATGATAGGAAAATTCATCCCAAGGGAAATAATAAGATTGAAGAATTTGTGTTTTATTTACTTTGGGCGTTTTGGTTAATGTTAATAGACCAACTGGGTCGTTGCGAACGAGTCCAACTGCATTCCCCAACATTGGAGATTGATAATTCAATCTCGCTGCAGGAAGAGGAATGGTTAAGGTTGCATACTTTACAGTTGATGTCATTGTTCCTGTTGACGAATAATGTGAACTGATAAATGTTGGTGGTGTTTGTAGAACATTGGCAGCTTTCATCCCACCGCCCACAAAAAACTTGAACATTCCTCCCAAATCCAATCCAGAAATACTTATTGGTGAGGATGCTGATAATGCTGAAAGTGTCGCACCAAATCCGTCAAACAGCCCTTTGAACGGATTTGAAGTGCTCAGACTGCCAAAGTTAAGATCAATATTCAATCCATTGAAAAAATCTGTCATACCCTTCCAATTGATTGCGGTAGACTTTATATCAACGTTAGGTAAATTGAAAGGTAAGTTTAGTCCCGGCATATTTCCACCGTTTAGTGAAAACCCCGGCGCATCAAAATTATATTTATTCATAAATGCATCAATGAATTTTTTATCACCCTGGGCTCCAAAGCCTTTCGTTTCTAATTTAATTTCATTCACGTTTGTACCCCATATATCAAATTGAAGTGAAGCAGGTATTTCTGTATTTTCTGTTGGAATAAGATCTTTATCAAATGCCAGAGGGAAATCAGCATAAACCCACCGTGCTTTCATTGCAAGCGTATTTATTACTGAAGATGTTGCGTTATTGTACATATTGTTTACTTTGTCCATAGCATAAGAGACTGGTGCTAAATGAGCCAATACACCAGTTTCTTTTCCTCCATTAGCATATTTTTTTAACTCCATTGTTGAATAGTTGAATAATTGTGACAAATTTTCAAGTAATATAAAAACCCTTATTATTGATCGGTTCGTATTGTATAAAACGAAGTAAGGATTATCTTTATCATTTCGCAATCTTCTGGTTGGTGTGCCGAAATCCCTTGTAAGCAATATCCATCCATCTTCTTTTTTTCTATCTATTAAACCTCCCCATGCACCAGTTTGATACCAAGGGCTATCGCGGCATATTCCTGTATGGCATTAGGTCTGTTTTGGAAATAAATCCAGTAATGCGCAATACCATCAAGTAAGACATCGCCGTTTTCCCAATCCCAATTGGAATTGTATGGATCTTCTGCAATTATAGACTGTGTATAGTCTTTTGTTTTGAATAATGAACT
>CAYHZL010000012.1:0-35704 GCA_964361075.1 uncultured Chitinophagaceae bacterium | reverse complement strand
GTTTGTTGTTGGCATCGCAGTGCAATAGTACATACAATGTAACTGCTCAGCGAAAAATCATTTAGTAACTGATGTTACGCACGTTGGGAAAATGCCTAAAACATTAAGGTCGTCATGCCCGAATGCTTTAATCGGGCATCCATTATGTAGATTCCCGCTAAAAACATGCGGGAATGACGGTTGGTTTTTCATCTTTGCGTAACGTGAGTTAGTAAATTCTAAACACATAGAAACATAGAGCACATAGTTTTCTGCCGAAGGTGGCTAATCCATGCTTTTGGCACATCCCTTTGGGATATGTGTTCTACTGTGCCTATTGTGGTTAAGTTTTTCTCGGCGATTTAGCAGAATATTGTTCTATACATTTAAAACACTGAGTAGTTACCATAAAATTATTATTTACGTATGACCCAAGATATATTTTTACATCAATTGCAAAAGACACCGACCGGTTTTTCTTTTAATGGCGATATTTCTCAATCGAAAACACCGTTGCAATGCAATGGTAATTTAAAAATTACAGGCAATGTAGATTCCGGTGTTGTCTTGAATGTTATTGGAAACATAGAAATACTCGGCTCTGTGTATGAATCGGAAATTACCGCAAGTGATACGGTAACGGTTCATCAATCGTTTCTCGGTGCTGGAAAAGGTAAAATCACCGCACGCAATGTCGTTATCAATTCTATCAATGGACAAATTGTTGAAGCAAAAGATACAATCACCATTGCAGTAGAAGCATTGAGTGCCGAACTTATTGCCGGCAATAAAATACAATCTCCATCCGCACGTATTGTTGGCGGTACGGCAAAAGCAGGAGCAGAAATTATTGCATTAACTATTGGTGATTCTGAAGCGCAACTGACAAAAATTTATCTGGGCAACAGAAAAAAAATACTTCAATTGTTGAATGCTTTAAATAAAGAAGAAGAACAACTTAAGGCAAATCTTCCCAAAATTACCGACGGTATCTATAAACTTAGCCGTCTGAAAATTGATCAAGGCACTTTACATGCAGATCAGCAACTCACATTAAATAAACTTCGGGCGATGAAAGAACAAATACCTCACCGCCTCGACCAGATTAAGGCGGAAATTCCAGCGCTTCAACAACAGTTGAAAGAAAAACATGAAGCGAAATTGATCGTGTACGAATCTATTTTCGAAAATGTTATGATTGATTTTAATGGTATCAAGGAAGTTCTCAGTGAAACAGTCCATGCAACACAATTCCACTTAGGAGTTGATGGATTGGTAAGGGGAGCGATCAAGTAATTTTTTGTAATTAATCAGCGTAAAAAACGTTCAAATGAAATTAACCACGGATAACACGGAAGCATCACTGATGTTCACGGATTAAAGTATTTAACTTCTCTGTGTGAATCCGTGTTTTTTCTGTGTAATCCGTGGTTAATGTTATTGGGTGAGGAGCGCGTTCAGTACGCCTTCGGCGAATTTTTTTCAAAAAGAGTAACTTACGATGTGAGTTACTTAGGAGTTACAATTTTTTTTCTGAAATTTTCCAGTAAGCAATACCACTCATAGCAAATTATTTTCATCCTTATAGCTTTTGTTTAATACGTTTCACTTGTTGAATAATAGCCAATCTACCCGCGTCATTACCTCGCATACACCCAATTTCCTTATTCTTTTCGATAACTTTCTCTGGCATTATAGTTGTAATTCTTTGCACTAAAAAGTATATCGGAGACGCAATGAAATCAATCGGTTTAGGAAAGTTAGGAATTTTTACAGCGCTAGCGGGTGTACTTGCAGCGGCTGCATTTTTTTTCACAAAAAAAGAAGAAGCACAAAAACAATCAACGGACTCTCACAAATACGACGATATTTTTGGAGTATAAACGATGTTAGACAATTTTCTTTTTTCAAAAACAAAAATACCGCTGCTGGATAAGATGTTGCAATTGTACGATCACCGGCATAAAGCCATTGCTTCAAATATTGCAAATATTGGTACGACAGGATACAAGCGGCAAGAGGTTAATTTCGAAAATCAACTTTCGGCGGCGCGGAAACTTGGCGGCATTATACCATTAACAGGAATGGAAACAAGTCAACAGCATTTTGCTATTAATACTGCCGATCCTGAAGAAATGGGAATACGAGTGAGCGAACCGCAAGGAGGCGACAAGTCAATCAGCGGTGTGAACAACGTAGATATTGATTATGAAATGTCGGAACTCGCACAGAATCAGCTTCGCTTTAAAATGGCATCACGCATGATGGCTGATTCATTTAGAAGTCTTCGTAAAAGTATAACTGGAGGTAACGGATGAAAACTGATCTGAGTTTTTCTGCTATTAATGTCAGCACGTCGGGTTTGCGCGCACAACGTAAGCGGATGAATATTATTTCGGAAAACATTGCAAATGCCGAAACGACAAAAGGTGAAAATGGTCAACCATACCGGCGCCAAATTGTAACGCTTCAATCTTCAAAACACAGTAGTCCTGCATTCCATACAGCACCGTTAGAAAATGATATGGTTGTTCCGCTTGTTGGCGCATCCAGCGGTGTATCGTTTGGTAATGGTTCGATGAAAAATGCTTCGTTCTCTGAAACAATGTATGAAGTAAATGCCAACCAGAGCATGGATTCATCGCCATTCAAAAAAGTATACGAGCCGTCGCATCCCGATGCAGATGAACAAGGCTATGTAAAAATGCCGAACGTAAACATTGTTACGGAAATGGTGGATATGATGACTGCATCGCGCGGATATGAAGCAAATGTTACAGCAATCAGCGCCGGCAAACAAATGGCAAAAGATGCCCTTGAAATGTAAGAACGAGAGTATCTACTCAGTCATGCCATGAGTGGCTAAGCCATCACTTCGTGACCTTTGGGACACTTCGGGACAAGTTTTATTCGCCGCGGCGAATCAAAAAGTAATTCATGGCATGACTTTAAAGGCACGGTGAGTAGTTACGAACGAGGGAAACGATCATGGAACTTTCAGCAATACATTCAATTTCAGATTCGGCAAGTGTTCAACGCACTTCGGCGGTTATTAAAAAAGCGCCGGCTGAAAAATTGCAATCGGTAAAAACAGAAGCAGCAATGTTCTCGCAAGAAGAAAAAAAATATTTTTCAAATATCTATCCAATACAAGCAAAAGAAATTGCTCGTTATGGAGTATATGCAAAAAACGGAAACACACAAGCATCCCAATTGGGAACTATTATTGACTCAAAGAGCTAACTATGAAAGCATCCGAACTACAAGCAAGAAGCGTGAATCCATTTTTGGAACACACGTCTTCACACGCACACACACCATCTCCGGAATCGCCGGTAACTTTTGGCGATACGTTGAAAACATTTATTGCTGATGTAAACACACTGCAGAATGAAGCAGGAAAAGCTGTGCAGGATTTTTCTTCGGGCGATGGTACGGAGGTGCACGACGTAATGATTGCGGCTGAAAAAGCACGCACCAGTTTTGATCTGCTGGTTGAAATTCGAAATAAAACAATTGATGCGTATCGCGAATTAATGAGATTGCCGGTATAACACTATGAATTCACTCAACGAACAATCACGTGCGTTAATGCAACAATTAACGCTTCAACAAAAAATTCTCATCGGCGGCGTAAGCCTTGGTGCGCTCGTTCTTATTTTCTTTCTCGTGAGCATGATGAGCAAGCCGACGTATGTAACATTGTTTACCAATCTGCATCCGCAAGATGCATCAAAAATTGTTGACCGCCTGAAAGAAAAAAAAGTTTCTTATAAACTTGAAGACGATGGAAAAACAGTTCTTGTTCCCAAAGATCAGTTGTACGATTTGCGTCTTTCAATGGCAGGCGAAGGATTGCTGCAATCGAGCACTGTCGGGTATGAAATTTTCGACAAGACAAATCTTGGCGCGTCAGATTTTGTACAAAAATTAAACTATCGCCGCGCGCTGGAAGGCGAACTTGCACGCACGATTATTACAATTGATGAAGTAGAAGGTGCGCGCGTGCATATCGTTATTCCCGAAAAAACATTATTCAAAGAAGATCAGAAAAATGCGACGGCGTCTGTGGTGTTGAAACTGCGCGGACAGCGCATGAAATCTGAAAATGTGGACGGCATTGCTCATCTGGTATCGAGCAGTGTTGAAGGAATGGACTCCAAAAATGTTACAATCATGGATTCGCGCGGAGATATTCTTTCCAATAATTCCGAATCAAATTCACTGGCGTCGTTATCTTCCACGCAGTACGAACTTCAACACAAAGTTGAAAATTATCTCGCGCAAAAAGCGCAATCCATGTTGGATGGTATTGTTGGAAATAATAATTCCATTGTTCGTGTTACTGCGGAATTAAATTTTAATCAGGTAGAGCGCACTACGGAACAATACGATCCGGATGGACAAGTGATACGCAGCGAACAAGCTACTGAAGAAAAATCGGTGATGTCCGATTCGCTTCCGCCTTCAACGCGTTCTAATGCAGTAACAAATTACGAAATCAACAAAACAATCGATCACCTTGTGCAAGGGAGCGGCAACATTAATCGTCTTACCGTTGCAGTGTTAATTAACGGTGTGAACAAAAAAATTGAAGTCAACGGCAAACAAGAAATTCAATATGAGCCGCGTCCGGCAGAACAGGTTACACAACTTACAGATATTGTAAAACGTGCGGTCGGATTTGATCTTCGCCGTAACGACGAAATCTCATTTGTGAATCTTCCGTTCGATAATCGTTTAGCCGATGAAGAGTTTGTGCAGAAGCCCGAGGGTATAATGCAGAACGAACGAATTGTCGAACGTGTGGTACTTATCGCGGCAATGGTTGCTGCGGCGGTAATTCTCTTCATGTTAATTGGCAGAATAAAATCGCGCCGTGTCGTTGTTGGAAATTATTTTGATGTGAAGGAAGAATATGTAAATAATGCGGTACAACAGATTAGCGGCGCAACGAGAGCATCGAGGAAAAGTAAAGAAGAAATGGAAGCTGAAATTGCATTGCAGCTTGAAGCACTTGAAGATGCTGATATTATTCCTACAGAAACACTTGTCCGGGAAGAACGTAAGAAACGCGTCGTGGACTATGTAAAAGATCGTCCAGCCGATGCTTCAAAAGTCATTAAACTCTGGTTACAAAATGCCAACGGATGAAAAACCAACAGTCGAAACTGAAAGTTTAATAAAAAAAGAAGCTGAACGCCGCAGTGTAGCGGGCAGCAAACTTATTAAACGAGAATTAACAGGCTACCAAAAAGCGGCGCTGTTTTTAATCTCGCTGGATGTAGAATCGGCAACGCGCATTTTTAAGGAACTCGATCCGTTTGAAGTCGAGCGCATCACCGTTGAAATTAGCGGCATGAAAGGAATTTCGGCAACAGTTTCAGACGATGTGATGCGAGAGTTTCATGAGATGACCACCGCTCGCGAATTTGTTGTGCAAGGTGGTTTTGATTATGCTCAGTCGCTATTGGAAAAATCTTTTGGAAATTTGAAGGCAGCCGACATTCTCGATAAAGTGAAATCGCTAACACATGTGCATGGCTTTGCAATGCTGCGTCAAACAGACCCGCAGCAACTGGCGAGCTTTCTTGTAAAAGAACATCCGCAAACCATTGCATTGATTCTCTCAAATATTTTGCCGGAACAGACCGCACAAGTGTTGATGGAGTTTCCGGAAGAATTACGAACCGATGTATCGTATAGAATTGCAACGCTCGGCAAAGTTGCTCCTGCGATTTTAAAAGAAATCGAAGTCGTGTTGGATGAAGTTGCGCAATCGGCAATGAACCAAAGCGTTACGACTATCGGCGGCGCAAAATCAGTAGCGGCTATTTTGAATAAGAGCGCTACAGTAACAGCAAAAAATGTGTTGGAAAATATCGAACAACGCGATGCGCAGCTTGCAGCAGAAATCAAACGGCTGATGTTCCTCTTCGAAGATATTGTTTTCATTGATGATAAAGGCATTCAACGCATCCTGCGCGAAGTTGATAAAAAAGATTTGGCATTGTCCCTTAAAGTTGCCGACAATAAATTGCGTGATAAGGTGTACAAGAACATGTCCGAACGTGCAGTGGATATGTTGAAAGAAGAAATAGAGTTTATGGGTCCGGTTCGGCTGCGCGATGTTGAACAAGCGCAGACTCGTATTGTTGAAGTGGTAAAACAACTCGAAGAACGCGAAGAAATTATTATTGCCCGAAGCGGCGGCGGAGAAGAATTATTTGTCTAAAGTAATTAAAACCGGAAGTGATGAAGGCGCTATTGTTCAGCATCAGGCGCAACGACTTGAGAAAGAAAAAAGAGTCATTACTTCGTCCCATCTAAAAAAATATTCTTCCGCAGATCAATACGATATTGACTTCTTGTTAAAAGAGCAGCGCGATTTCTTGGGTCATGACTTGGAACAAAAAACAAACGATGCGTATGCACGCGGTTTCTTCGATGGTAAAACAGCCGGTGAAGCAGTGGCAAAACAAGAATTTGAACATCAGCTCAATGAACTTCGTGCTCGCAGCGATACCATGGTACACTCAATTCAAACACAACACCATGAGTTACGCACATCAGTTGAAGAGACCATCGTAAAACTTGCCATTGAAATTGCATCGCGTATTGTGAAAAGAGAAATTGAACAATCATCAATTGTCATCGAACAGGCAATCGATGCGATGAAGCGTGTTCTCGGTGTGGAAAAGATAAAATTAAAAATTCATCCCGACGATGAATCGTTGGTGCGTACACACCGTTCAGATATTCAACACGCAGCAGATTCGGTAAAAGAAATGGTGATTGAAACAGACGAAAAAATTCAACGCGGGGGCTGCATTGTTGAAAGCGAGCTTGGCAATGTTGATGCAAAAATCGGAACGCAGTTCAAACAAATTGAAAACGCATTTGAAGAGTTACGAACAAAAAGCGCAGAACAATGAACGCCGCACCCACAACGGAATTTGAATCTTTATTTGATACACTTCGCCAAGTTGATTTGCTGAAAGTGAACGGCCGTGTAAGTCAAGTAATCGGTTTGGTGATCGAATCAGTTGGTCCTAATACATCGCTCGGCGAAGTGTGCACAATAAAATCGAGAACCGGCGAGGATGTGTGTCTTGCGGAAGTTGTCGGTTTTAAAAATAATCATGTGCTTTCGATGGCGCTTGGAGATATTTCACGCATTAGTCCCGGTTGTGAAATTGTTGCGAACGGAAAAGCATTTACAGTCGGAGTAGGACAAGCGCTGCTCGGCCGCATTCTTGATGGATTAGGAAAACCAATTGATGGCGGCGGTCCAATGAAAGCGGAAGAAATTCGTTCCATCTATAATGCGCCGCCAAATCCTCTCACCAGAAAAAGAATTACAGAACAAATTACTACCGGCATTCGCTCGATTGATACGCTGTTGACTTTTGGTAAAGGTCAGCGTGTCGGTATTTTTTCCGGCAGCGGTGTTGGAAAAAGTGTAACGATGGGAATGATTGCGCGGAATACCAGTGCCGATGTGAATGTGATTGCACTTGTTGGAGAGCGTGGACGCGAAGTGCGCGAGTTTATTGAAAAAGAATTAGGTGAAGAAGGATTGCGCCGCTCGGTTGTTGTTGTTGCAACAAGCGACCAGACTGCGCTTGTGCGTTTGAAGGCGGCATTTCTTGCAACTTCTATTGCAGAATATTTTCGTGATATGGGAATGGATGTGATGTTGATGATGGATTCTGTTACGCGTGTTGCAATGGCGCAGCGGGAAGTTGGTCTTGCCATTGGTGAACCGCCGACAACAAAAGGGTACACACCGTCGGTGTTTGCGCTTCTGCCAAAATTATTGGAACGCGCCGGCACTTCTTCAAAAGGAAGTATTACGGGTTTGTATACTGTGTTGGTGGACGGCGATGATTTCAACGAACCGATTGCCGATGCTGTGCGCTCCATTCTGGATGGACATATTGTACTTTCCCGGCGTATTGCAGCCAGCGGACAATATCCGGCGGTTGATGTGCTTGAAAGTATCAGCAGAGTAATGACCGATGTTACTGAAGAAGAACATCGCACTATGGTACAGCGGTTTTGCGATATTCTTGCAACATACAAAGATGCAGAAGATTTAATTAACATTGGCGCGTACGTTCGCGGAAGCAACCCGCGTATTGATTACAGTCTTGCTAAAATAGATGTGGTGCGAAAATTTTTACGACAAGGTATTAACGAAAAAGTAACCGTTGAAAATAATATGCGACAGTTATATGAAATTATTGGTGAATCGGTTGTTTAAATGCAGAAGCCAGCCAAAGAATGAAAAAAAGCGGATTTCAAAAAGTAGTAGAAGTACGAAAGATTCAAGAGAAGCAAGCGCAACAACATGTTGCCGATGCAGAGCGATTGAGAGTGATTGAGGAAGATGTGTTAGGGGAAATTCATCAACACAAACGAAACGCACTTGGCAATGCGCGTGGAACACAAAGAATGAGTATTGCAGAAATGCAGCTTGTTCGCTCACATCTTTCAAGTTTGAGTAAACAAATTGAAACGCAGACAAGTGTGGTCATACAAGTTCAAGAAGAGGAAAAAGTGAAACGTGAGTTGTTGCTGAAAAAATCACAAGAAAAAAAGATGGTAGAAATTTTGCATGCAAAGAAATTAAAAGAACATGCAAAAGAATCAGAGAGCAAAGAACAAAAGTTAATGGATGAATTTGCGCAACGAAGAAGATAAGATGCTAACCGTATGAAACAGAATGTAGTTTTTGCCAGCGTATTGTTTAGTGTGTTGCTGTTAACCAGCACTGCGATGTTGTTTACTGCAATGGTGAAGCCGGAATTGTTTGGCGCGCGCCCTTCGGTAGATTTAAAACATAATGCACTGAAAAATACGCGCCCGGATTCGGCAGCTGCCGACCTGACAAAAATTGAGAAAGCTAAACAAACGGCAAATAGTGCAATACAAAATCAACGACCAAAAGATTCATCGAAACAAATCTTAGCTTCCAATGATTCATTAGCGCATCAGAATGCGATGCCAGCCGCTGAATTACCGCGCGTGATAAATCAAGATGAAATGAAGAGCATCGCTAAATTGTATGATGCAATGAAACCGGAAGATGCTGCAAAAATTTTGAACAAAATGAATGATAAAGATGTGCGTGTAATTTTGTTGACGATCAAAAAGAAACAAGCGGCAAAAATTTTAATGCACTTTGATTCGCAGCGCGCAGCACAAATTTTATCGAACTGATTTTTTTATTACACGCACACGTGCCGAATATTAGCCGTTACAAAAAATAATTATGTTACATACAAAGACGGTACACTGCGAAAACAAAAGCGAATCATCACAAAGCGAAAAAAACAATATGATAACTTTTGGCACGGGCTTTGTAAAATATATATCAGTTATACAACAGTGGTCATTAACAGTATCGGTGAGTGTATGAATATATTAGGATTCTCTTCGGAAATGGTTGGAAAGCCTTCAGCAAAAAATTTATTTGGATTTGCCGGCGGGAATGCAGCCGCGAAGGATGATGTGCAAATACATACAGCCGGTACTGCAGCAAATGATGTAATGAACAATCAAAGCCCCCAAATATTTCAGCTCTTACTTGGTTTTTTATTGCCAGCGCCGACAAAAATTACCGCACAAAATAACAGCGAACCGGTTCAGCAGAATGAAATTTCAAACACTCTGTCGGTTCATTCAAACGATGGCGGTAATTCGCCAAAGCAATCTCCCAACATTCTCGGCGTTACTGAAGATCAATTGCAGTTATTACATTTGCACGGTAGGGAACAGGTACATGGTGTTATCGGATTTTCAACATTTCCGCAAACCGGTTTTTTATTTAATGCAGGTGTGCAAAACAAAGCGGCAACTGTAACAGAAGTAACTCCGATGAAAAATACTGCTCTCGGTGTTACTCAAGATGTTGTTGAGCCAACACAAAGTGCGCAATTATTGCCTAATAATTTTTTAGGAAATATTGCCGTTCGTTCGGCGGGCAGCAATAATGGCGGGCAGGAGCAAACGATAGGACGTAATGATGCTGTCGTTGGTAATGGAATTCCGAATAAAGAAAAAGCAAATAGCAATATTTTTTCAATTTTTTCTATTTTTCCATTAGAACAAAATCCTGTTTTGGTTCACCCAACTCAGGCAAACGTAAAAGCTGCAGCTGAAATTTCGTTGAATACATTGCAAGCGGCTGAGCCTTCTCTTCAACAAGTACTCGCACCAGAATTCGCCGCGGCGAACAAACTGTTCCAATCCAATCAATTGAGCGAAAAGAATATTCAGTCTGCAAAGGAATCAGGATCAAACGAAGCCGTGCAAATTATTTCCGCACGTGCTCAAAGAATTCCAACGCCGTTATTGCAAAAAGAAACTGAACCTGCAAATGAATTGTACCGCGCAATAATTGAAGCAAGCGTGCAGCAATCGAAAACCGGTGTGAGTGAGAAAAAAAATAACGAACCGGTAAAACAATCAAAAGAAAATAGTGCATCAAAAGTGAATTCACTTCCTTCGCAGTCGGTGAATAGTAGTAGTGAACCATCACGCCAAAAGCATGGCGCAGAACAGGAAACAACATCTCCTCATCAGACTGGAAAAAATATTTTTGCTGAAGCTGAAGCCGCGCCAACACACGGAGCTAAAAATAGTTTTTTGAATGATTCGACATCTGCAAAATCTTCAAAGATGGAACCTGTTGAAAATAATAATGCAGCAATTGCTGCAAAAATTGAATCGCCGGACGTTGTTGCGCGTCAGGTGAAAAACGAAACAATTCCGCAGCCAATAATTTCAGGAACACAGCACACTGCGGCAGTTGAACTGCCGAAAGAAGTGCAGGCACATGTGCCTGTTCAGAATCGTGAAATGGTATTCGAACAAATTCTGAAAGATGTTTCCTCAATAACACATACGCCGAATACTCTCGAAATAAAATTATCACCGGAACATTTAGGCAAAGTAGAAATTAAAATTGGTTTGGAAGATGGAAAGATGAATGCACGCATTGATGTGCAAAACACCGACGTGAAGCAAATTGTAGAAAGCAATATTGCGCGTATGCGTGAGACATTGCACGCGAATGGTGTTACGCTCGATTCAATCAATGTTTTTTTAAGCTCTGATATGGCGCAGCAACAACAGAAGCAACAAGAAGTTGGCAAGAAAAAATTTGGTTACTCGGCAACTCATCTTGATGAGATAGCTGAACTTTCCGATGTTGAACGAGAAACAAAAACTTACGGTTACAATACTGTTGAGTACATCATATAAAGGATTACAAAAATGAACGCAAGCGAGGCAGTACAATTTTCAAATTCAACAACACCATCTGTACAAACACGCGGCAACAGTACACTCGGTAAAGACGATTTTTTAAAGTTATTAATTCAACAACTCAAATTTCAAGATCCACTCAATCCATTAAAAGGTACAGAGTTTGCCTCGCAGTTGGCGCAGTTTGGTTCTGTTGAGCAGTTGACAAATATTAACAGCAGTTTGAAACAAAGCTTGGATGCGAGTTACATAATGTCGCAATCAATTAACAATACGATGTCTGCAACGCTTATCGGCAAAGAAGTAAAAGCGACGGGAAACACGGTGCATTATGATGGCAGTAACGATGTCTCTCTTGGTTATACATTAGCCGAACGTGCATCTACAGTAAAAGTTTCTGTGTATAACGAAAAGAATGAATTAGTAACTGAATTTGCTACCTCGAAAACAGATAAAGGCGATAATGATATAACGTGGGATGGAACAGATAAATTTGGCAATAGATTGCCTACCGGAAAATATTCATTCAAGATTGAAGCCAAAGATGCCGATGGTAAAGTTGTAGGCACTGCACCACAAACGTATGTGTGGGGAACAATAAGTTCGGTGCGCTATACACAACAAGGCACAGTCTTAATGATGAACGGTATTGAAATTAATTTATCGGATGTTTTAGAAATTGGAGGAAAGCGTGGCTGAAATGATAAACGGCATATCGTTGCCATTTATTCCAATCGGCGGAGTTGAAGGTCTTCAGAAAAGATCGCCGATTGAATTACCGATAGAGCAATCGTTTGAAAAAGTATTTCAAAAAGAATTGCAGGGAATTCAATTTTCGAAACATGCACAAAGCCGACTCGACTCACGAAATATTTCGCTGAATCAGGATGATGTAACAAAATTGCAAAATGCGATGAGCAAAGCGGAAGCAAAAGGCGCACACGATTCATTAGTCTTCTTACGTGATATGGCATTTATTGTGAATGTTCCCAACAGAACTGTTGTAACAACGATGACGAATGATACAATGAAAGAACACGTGTTCACAAAAATTGATAGTGCAATTATAGCAGGATAAGTTTTACAGTTCTTTTTAACAAATAAACATACGAGCAGGACCTTTATGAGGATGCTCGTGATTCGATGTCCGATTGATATTGAATCAATTTTTAACAACAAATCCACTTGGAGGTCATCATGGGTTTTCTTCGTTCTCTCTATTCAGGCGTATCCGGTTTGCGTAATCATCAAACAATGATGGACGTTATCGGTAACAACGTTTCAAACATTAACACTATTGGTTTCAAAGCCAGCAGAGTTAACTTCAGCGAATCATTCGCACAAACACTTCGCGGCGCATCATCCCCGACAACACTCAACGGCGGTACTAATCCAATGCAAATTGGTTTAGGTATGAATGTGAGTTCAATAGATACAAACTTTTCAGTTGGTAATACAGAAATTACCGGTGAAAAAACGCACCTTGCACTGCAAGGCAGCGGATTCTTTATTGCAAAAGTAGGCGGCAAGAATTCTTACACACGCGTTGGTGCATTTAAATTCAATAGTCTTGGTCAATTAGTGAATGGTGATGGTGCAGTTGTTCAAGGAAAATTAGCTGATGCTGTTGGTGTGCTGCCCACCGGTACTAGTTTACAAAACATCATAATTCCAAAAGGCGTAACCAGCGCTCCACAGGCAAGCACCGAAATTAAATTGAGCGGTAATTTAGATGCATCAGCAAAAGTTGGCGATACAACAAATTCAGTTGTAACCGTGTATGATTCACTTGGCACGCAGCACAATATTACCTTAACATTTACCAAAACTGCAGTGAACGCATGGGATTGGAAAGTTGCGTTTCCAACAGGATCGGCAGCGGTGCCAACAGCCGGTAGTGATGCCGGTACTATTACCTTTAATTCAGATGGAACGGTAAAAACATTTGCGAACACTCTTGCGCCGCCTGCTGATACAAGCTTGACGTTTGCTCCGGGCACAGGTGCTTCTGATGTTACAATAAAATTATTCGACAGTGCAAATTTGAATAAGGTAGGTGGAGACCTTTCTCAAACAACAAAGCCATCGTCTATTTTCGGTGAAAAAAAGAATGGGTATGCATCAGGCACTTTGAATTCCATTGATTTTGAAAATGATGGTACCATCCGCGGCAGTTTTTCGAATGGTCAGAGACAAGTATTAGGCCAATTGCTTGTTGCAAACTTCAACAACCCGAACGGGCTTGAACGAGTAGGCGGAAGTTTATATGACACGACATCAAATTCCGGTGCTCCAATTGTCGGCACAGTTGAAACTGTAAGTGACGGTAATATTCAAGCCGGCGCGCTCGAACAGTCAAACGTTGATCTCGCGGAAGAATTCACCAAAATGATTGTCGCACAACGTGGCTTCCAAGCTAATGCGAAAGTTATCACAACAAGCGATGAGTTTCTTCAAGAGTTAATGAGTATTAAAAGATAATAGATAACTACTCACCGTGCATTTAAAGTCATGCCATGAGTTACTTTTTGAAAATTAGACAAACTCATGGCATGACTGAGTAGATACAAAATTAGTTTGTACTATCCTCTCAACCTTACCTCAAAATAGTACCGGCAGTAATAGGCAAACTGCCGGTACTACCTTTTTACAAACTGGCTCACCTGATGAATATTAGCCATACCTGCGTAAATTATTTTTTGTATTAGTTCCTTTTCAGCCCAAATACACTGATTCTCTCTGGCATAACCTTTGTAAATATTGATAGAAAACCGGAGAATAATATTATGGCTATACAACCTGAAAAATCTGTTGAAGGAGTTCCATCACAAAGCGAAAGCAAAGGAATGCCCATGTCCAAAATGTTAATGATTGGCGGAGGGGTGTTCATTCTACAAATTGTTATCGTCTATTTTCTTATTACCATTTTTGTTGTTCCGAAAATGAGCAGTGGTGATTCGCAAAAAACAAAAAACGAGCACACGAAAAATGCAGATGGTGTGGAAGAAAACGCTTCAGCAGAAGAAGTAAAAAATCCCGGCAAATATGTTTTTGCTGTGAAGGATATCATTATCAATCCTGCCGGCACAGGTGGTGCGCGTTTTCTTCTTGCAACAGTTGGAATCGAAGTAGCGGATGAAGAAGAGTTAAAAGCTATTGAGGGAAAAGATGTGTTAGTGCGCGATGCGTTAAATACAATTTTTGGCGCAAAAACTTTGGAACAACTTGATGATCAAACAAATAGAGAAGCGCTGCGCAAAGAAATTAAAACCGCATTAAACAAAACGTTACGTCCCGAAAAAGTTCATCAAGTATATTTCAGCAAATTTATTATTCAATAATTTAAAGAAGGATTACTGTTGTGGCTGAATTACTTTCCCAGTCTGAAATAGATAGTCTCCTTGCAGGTATTAGTACCGGTGGTGGTGCTGTCGAAGATGTGTTGAAAGAACGCGAGTCACGTGAGCGTGAAGCAGTAACATTTGATTTCCGTTTACCGAACCGTATATCGAAAAATCAAATTCGCACGTTGCAGACCATTCATGAAAATTTCAGCGAATCATTTTCCTCTTTTTTAGTTACCAAACTTCAAACGTTGGTGAACATCAGTGTTACATCGGTTGATCAATTATTCTATTCCGAATTTGTTCTCTCCATCAGCAATCCGAGCAGTTTGTATATTTTCAGAATTGAAGAATCTGATGGACTTGGTGTTATTGAGTTGAACCCGCAATTAGTGTTTGCACTTGTCGAACGATTGCTCGGCGGCAATGGCGATGCAACAAAAAAAACCCGGCAAATTACACAAATCGAACAAAATGTTGTTCGTGGAATTATGCAGCGAGTTTTTGTTGATCTTCATAAAGTATGGCATACGATTGCAAATCTCACATTCACATACGATCGCTATGAAAGCGAAGCAGATTTTGTGCAAGTAACATCGGGAAGCGAAATTGTGCTTGTCGTGTCGTTAGAAATTTCTATTGGCAATCAGCAATATATGATGAATCTGTGTTACCCGACATTTGCATTAGAAGATGTTCTTTCAAAATTAAATGCACAGCATGTTGGCACATCAAACGCAAACAGAAAAAAAGATCCCACAACTCCACAAATTTTACAACGCTATGTTGGCATTACAGAAACCATGGTTACAACAGAATTAGGAGGCGCCGACGTTTCTCTCAAAGAATTATTGGATCTTTCTATTGGCGATGTTATTCGTTTAGACCAACGATCCAATGCGGAATGTTTGGTGTATGTTGGCGGACAAAAAAAATATTACGGAACGCCGGGAGTTTTTGAAAATATGCGCGCCGTAAAAATTACAAGAGAGTTCAATACTTCAGAAAAATTAAAAGAGGCATAAATTATGGCAGACAGTGCAGTAGATACAACCAAAATGAGTGAAGCTGAAATTGAAGCGATGATGCTTCAGCAAGAAGAAGAGATGACGGCAGCAGCTTCTGCAGCCCCTGCTAAATCGCCCGATAAAGCAGAATTTGAATCGTTTGAACAAGATGGCACTTCAAGCGGCGAAAAGAATGACCGCAAACTCGATATGTTGTATGATATTCAACTTTCCATTTCTATTGAGCTTGGCAGACGACAAATGTATATCCGCGATATTTTGGAATTAGAGCGCGGCTCAATTATCGAGTTTGAAAAACTTGCCAGCGAACCGGTAGATATTCTCATCAACGGAAAAAAAATGGCAGAAGGTGAAGTGGTTGTTATTGATAAACATTTTGGTATCCGTATTACCACACTTATTGACCCTGCGGACAGAATAAAAGGATTAAAAAAATAATGGAATGGCTCTGGATTAAAGCATTGTTTTCGCTGCTTCTTGTTGTTGGTTTAATTGGCGGAACGCTGTGGGCGTTGAAAAAGTTTTCTTCGTTTGGAAAACCGGCAGGCGATACGCGCCTTGCAATGAATATTATTGGCACGCTGCATTTGCAGCCGAAACGTGCGGTGTATGCAATTCAGGTTGAGAATAAAATACTGTTGGTTGGCGTTACCGATCACTCAATCACTACGCTTTCTGAAATGCCAACCGGTACGCTTGTGCAGAATGAAATACAAAAAGAAAAACAAAGCGCAAACGTCCGTTCTTTTTTCTCTCTGTTCACGGAACAACTCGGATTTGCTTCGAAGGGAAAACCATCACAACCTTTGCGCACTGTTGTACCGGTGAACCCAATTGAAAAGTACGACGAGGAACACATTGTACGTCAAACGCTTTATAAATCCCGTAAAAAATCGCAACCATGAAATGTCAAAAATTAGTACCCCTTTCATTTCTTTTTTTACTTATCGTTTGCAGTTCAGAAACATTGTTCGCACAACAGCCCATTGTACTTCCAAAAATTGCAGTTGATGTTGGACGTTCATCCAATCCGCGCGATGTTTCAACGACATTGCAAATTCTCGCATTGATGACAGTGCTTTCACTTGCACCTGCATTAATGATTATGACGACTGCGTTCACACGCATCATCATTGTTTTTCATTTTTTGAAACAAGCGCTTGGTACTGCACAAATGCCGCCGAGCCAGATAATTATAGGGCTTGCAATGTTCTTAACTTTTTTCATCATGGCGCCGACATGGAACAAAGTAAATACTGAAGCATTGCAGCCGTATCTCAATGGAAAATTACAGCAAGATGTTGCCTACTACAAAGGGATCGAACCAATTCGACAGTTTATGTTTCGGCAAACGCGCGAAAAAGATTTGGCGTTGTTTGTGAAACTTGCAAACATCGAGCGTCCTGAAAAACGTGACGATATACCGACGCTTGTGCTGGTTCCCGCGTATGCAATAAGTGAATTACGCGCAGGCTTCATTATTGGATTTGTCATTTTTATTCCGTTCCTCATTATTGATGTTGTTGTCAGCACAATCCTGATGTCGATGGGTATGATGATGTTGCCGCCGATGATGATCTCGCTGCCGTTCAAAATATTATTATTCATTTTAGTTGATGGTTGGAACTTGCTCATCGGTTCGTTGATGCAAAGTTTTGGTTAGAAGGAAAGGGCATCTCTAAAAACCTAAAAAAAATTGTCATTGCGAGCCGTTCTTTGGCGAAGTTCCAACGGAATGCCTTCGGCACAATCTCGTTTTTTCTTTTTAATTGAAAGATTGTCCCGAAGGGATTCCTTCGGAACTTCGGTCGCTTCGCTCCCTCGCAATGACGACGATGTTTTTAGAGATGCCCTTCTGTGGCTTAATTTTTTTTGGTGAGTAGTTACGAAGGAAAACACTATGTCGGAAACATTTGTTGTGAATATTATTCGAGAAGCATTTTATACAATTCTGTTGCTCGCCGGTCCGGTACTTGTGGTGGGCATGGTGCTCGGACTTCTTATTTCAATTTTTCAAGCGGCAACATCAATTCAAGAAATGACGCTGACGTTTGTTCCGAAAGCATTTGTGGTTGCACTGCTGTTAGTGTTATTACTTCCGTGGATGATTGATATAACCGTTGCATTTACAGTAAATTTGTTTAACCAGATTCCGAACATTATTAAGTAATGTTGTAAAAACTTGTCCGCTTTTAATACCAAAATGGAATTTTACATCTCACAATTTATCACCTTTTTGTTTATTCTGGTTCGCATACTGGCGATGGTTGCTTTTGCACCGTTGCTCTCTCACGAATCAGTGCCGAACACTGTGAAAATTGGCATCAGTATTTTTCTTGCGTACATACTTTTTACAGCAAGCGGTTCAACGCAATTTGTAAATGTTAACGGCGCGCTCACGCTCGGCTCGCTGCTACTCAATGTGATGAAAGAAATTCTCGTCGGTATTATGATTGGCTTTGGTATTTCAATCGTGTTTTATGGCGTGCGCTTCGGCGGTTATCTCATCGGCACGGATATGGGATTGACGATGGCAAGTATTTTTAATCCGGAATTTAATGATCAAGTGCCTGTGATTGGCGAGTTTTTATATATTGTCGCCATTCTTTTATTTATTGTTATGGACGGACAATTATTTCTCATAGAAGCGCTGAAATCAAGTTTCGATATTATTCCTGTTGCTTCATTCAATCCGTTTTTTTCAGATAATTTTCTTTTGCACGTTGTAAAATTAACCGGTGCAGTATTTATTATCGCATTAAAAATTTCAGTCCCAATTACCGCTGCAATTTTTTTGACAACAATTGGATTAGGAATATTATCGCGGGTTGTTCCTCAGATGCAGGTTTTTGTTATCAGCATGGGGCTTAACATTGCGGTCGGGCTTTTTATTTTTACTGCGTGTATTCCGATGTATGTTTTTATTTTGAAAAAACTCCTGTCGCAATTTGAAGGAGAAACATTTACGCTCTTGCAGTTGATGAGATCATAATGGCAGACGATGCTGGAGAAAAAACTGAGCAGGCGTCGGGAAAGAAACTAAGCGACGCACGGCAAAAAGGACAAGTAGCAAAGAGTATAGAAGTAAACTCTGCTGTTATTCTTTTGTTTGGTCTGCTTACCATTACAATCGGCGGTACAGTACTGCTGCGGCAAATTTCGTCTCTCACAATAGTGGTGTTGCGTTCCGCACACACCATTCACATTACAAGCGAATCTATCCATCATTATATTACGTTAGCGTTATTTTCACTCAGCTCCATTCTCTTCCCAATCTTGGCAGTGATGCTGATTCTTGGTGTTGCTGTTAATGTTATGCAAGTCGGATTTACATTTTCGTGGGAAGCTATTGAACCAAATTTCAAAAAGATCAATCCGCTTAATGGAATAAAGAAAATGTTTTTTTCACAGCGGTCATTTGTAGAGTTATTAAAAGGTTTGGTAAAGTTAGCTATCGTTGGTGTGATTGCATATTCTGCAATCGAAAAACTTATTGAAGATGCCGTTGTGTTAATGGACAGCGATCCGACAGCAATCTTTACATTTATCATGCGGTCCGGTTTTTCTGTCAGCATAAAAATTGCGATTGCATACATTGTTATTGCAGCACTTGATTATATGTACCAACGGTTCGATTTCAATAAAGAACAAATGATGACGAAAGAGGAAGTAAAAGAAGAAAATAAAATGGCAGAAGGCGATCCGAAGATAAAAGGACATATCAGAAATTTGCAACTGCAAATGTCGCGCAAACGTATGATGCAGGAAGTACCGAAAGCTGATGTTATTATTACCAACCCAACTCACTTTGCTGTTGCATTACAGTACGACCAAGAAAACATGACTGCACCGACAGTGGTGGCGAAGGGCGCTGATTTGATTGCAAAAAAAATTAAGGAAATCGCGTTGGAACACAGCGTGCCTGTTGTTGAAGATAAACCGTTAGCACGAGCGTTATACAAAGCAGTAGAAATAGGCGAACAAATTCCGGGAGATTTGTTCAAAGCGGTAGCACAAATTTTAGCGTACATTTATCAAATGAAAAACAGAAAACAATAATAGGTAACTCTAAAAATTAGTTACGAAACCTTCAAGGTTTTAGTTTTTGCAATGTGCTATAAAATTGTAACATCACAAAATTTGGACAAGATAAACCTTGAAGGTTTTTAGAGAAGTCATACTGTGTGCCGGAGTGATAACAAAAAAATACTATGAACGAATCTTTCTTACATAAGCTTTCTAAAAACGGCGATGTGTTTCTCGCGATTGGTGTGATGGCGATTCTCGGAGTGATGATTGTTCCGCTGCCGCCGATGCTGCTGGATGTTCTCCTTTCTTTGAATATTACCATAGCAATTTTATTGCTGATGGTTTCGATGTATCTTCGCAACCCATTGGAGCTTTCAGTGTTTCCAAGTCTGCTTCTTATTCTTACACTGTTTCGTCTTTCGCTGAATGTTGCAACAACGCGTCTTATTCTCGGTGAAGGATATGCGGGCGAAGTGGTGCAGGCATTCGGCGCCTTTGTTGTCGGCGGAAACTATGTTGTCGGATTTATCATTTTTATTATTCTTAACGTAATTCAATTTATAGTTATAGTAAAAGGTTCCGGCAGAATTTCAGAAGTTGGCGCACGCTTTACGTTGGATGCAATGCCCGGCAAGCAAATGGCAATTGATGCAGATTTAAATGCCGGTTTAATTAACGAAGATCAGGCGCGTGCGCGCCGCGAAACAATTTCGCGTGAAGCGGAATTTTATGGTTCGATGGATGGTGCAAGCAAGTTTGTAAAAGGTGATGCTATTGCTGGATTGATTATCAATGTTGTGAATGTGCTAGCCGGATTTATTATCGGCGTTGCGCAGCGCGGAATGTCTTTTACAGATGCGCTGGCACATTATACATTGCTTACAATTGGTGATGGTTTGGTTTCGCAAATTCCTGCGCTCATTATTTCAGTTGCTGCCGGTATGGTGGTAACGCGCAGCGGTTCGGGCAATCAACTTGATGTTGAACTTCGTACGCAATTATTGGGCAAGCCGAAAGTGTTGATGATTGCTTCCGGCGCATTGTTCTTTTTCGCAATAGTGCCGGGAATGCCGGCTGTTCCTTTCCTGATGCTTTCAGGATTGATGGGTGGTATCGGATTTGTCAATAGTAAACAGCAAGCAGAAACCGAACGGGAAACGAAAGCAATCGCTGAAAATAAACCTATCGAACAAGTGGAAGAAAAAGTTGAGAAATATTTGCATGTCGATCCGCTTGAACTTGAAATTGGTTATGGATTAATTCCGCTTGTGGATGAATCGCAGGGCGGTGATTTATTCAAACGTATCTCAAACATTCGCAAGCAGCTTGCGCTCGATCTCGGTATTCTTGTTCCGCCAATTCGCGTGCGCGACAATTTACAATTGCAGCCGAATCAGTACGTGTTAAAAATTCGCGGCAACACTATTTCAACAGAAGAATTGTACACCGATATGTATCTTGCAATGAATTCCGGATTGGCAACAGGCGAGTTGGAAGGTCTTGCAACAAAAGATCCGGCATTCGGACATTCTGCAGTGTGGGTGGGAAGTTCGGAACGCGAACATGCAGAAATTCAAGGATACACCGTCGTTGAACCGGTGGCGGTTCTTTCCACACATTTGCAGGAAGAATTAAAACGCAACGCAGATAAAATTCTTGGCAGACAAGATACCAAACAACTGCTCGACAACTTGAAGAAAGATTATCCTGCAGTTATCGAAGAATTGACAAATGATTTGTTGCCGACAGGTTCAATTCAAAAAGTATTGCAGAATTTATTGCGCGAAGGAATTCCTATCCGCGATTTAGCAGTGATTATCGAATCGCTTGTTGACTATGCGAAAGTAACAAAGAATGTGGATGTGCTGACGGAATATGTGCGCCACTCGCTTTCCGAAACGATTGCACGGTTATATCAAGATTCAAATAATATTATTCACGCAATTTCAGTTGACCCGGAGTTGGAAGATGTTATTTCTGATGCACTGAAAAAAAATCGCGAAACATCCACATCGCTCGGGCTTTCGCCGATGATCATCAATAGTATAAACAAAAATTTATCGGCAGCAGTGGAAGCGGCAACAAGCTACGGCTACCAGCCGATTCTTGTAGTTGCGGCAACGGTTCGCCCATACTTGTACCGCTTATTGAAAACCGCATTTCCGAGTATTGTTGTAGTATCGTTTACTGAACTTCCGCCGAATACAGATATTGAATTTATTGCACAGTTGGAGCTGCAAAAATGAGAATTAAAAAGTTTGTTGCATCATCGTTGAAAGAAGCAACCGAAAAAATGAAACAAGAGTTGGGGGAGAATGCCATCGTGTTGAACACGCGCAGTGTTCCCGCAACAGGAATTTTTTCTCTCGCAGGAAAACAACAATACGAAATTACCGGCGCCATTGATGATGATGTAAAAAAACAAATTCCGGCGGCACGAAAAGGAGCAGCGCTTGCATATCAAAGAAATTCTGCGCAGCATGATGACGATAATGATCTCCCGGCTATCGAAGCATTAAAAAAACTTTCAAACAGTTTTGAACGCGAGCGTACAGCAGCAATACAAACAAACACACAGCACACAAGCCAGCAGCAATCGCAGCGTGAATCGAAACCAATTCCTTCGACAATGGCAATTGAAGCAATGCAGGCGGAAATGGACGAGTTGAAGCAAACACTTCATGCAATGATGTCCGAATTTAAAACATCTCGAGGACTTGTGCTGCCGATGCACTATAAAAAAGTATATGATGCATTGATGGCGCAAGAGGTATCGGAAAAAATTGCAATGAGTATTTTGCAGCCGTTGATGGATGCGCCGCAAGGATACAGCGCTCAGCAAATTATTGATGAATCATTGCGCACACTGGCATCAATTATTCCTGTTGCGGGAGAAGGAAAATCGACACGAAAAAAAACAAAAGTGATTGCGATTGTCGGACCGACAGGCGTCGGCAAAACGACTACCATTGCAAAATTATCGGCAATATTTTCGTTGGTTAAAAAACTTGATGTCGGATTAATCTCTGCCGATACGTACCGCATCGCGGCAATAGATCAATTGCAAACATTTGCAACCATTGCTTCGATTGATATGGATGTTGCCTATAAACCGAAAGATATGCCGCTGTTGTTGAAGAAACATAAAGCCAAAGATATTATTTTTATTGATACTGCGGGACGCAACCAGCGCAATCCGAAAGAGCTTCAGCAAATTGAAAAAATTTTACGCGCCGCAGAGCCGGATGAAACACATCTTGTGTTGAGTACAACGTCATCGTTACGCACACTGCGCGATGTGGTAAAACGATTCGCAGTTTTAAAACCGAACAGATTTATTTTTAGTAAATTGGATGAAGCATCAGCATTCGGTAATATTATAAATATTGCCGTGGAAACGCCGACGCCGATTTCATATCTCACGCTTGGTCAGCAAGTGCCGGATGATATTCTTGCTGCTGATGCCAATGCAATTGCACACATGATGTACTCCGGAGAACCTGTTCATGGGTGAAACGGTACGAACACTATACACTATGCCTGAATACACAAACGATCAAGCGCATCAATTACGGCTGCTGGCTGCGGAGAAATATAAACTAAGCTCTGTGGCGCTTGCGAAGCCGCGTACCATTGTTGTTACATCGGGCAAAGGCGGCGTAGGCAAAACAAGTTTTGCATCGAACCTGAGCATTGTACTTGCCGGATTACAGAAACATATATTGCTGGTGGATGCCGATACCAATCTTGGCAATGTGGAAATGATGTTGAGTGTAACACCGAAATACCGGCTGAGCAATGTTTTAAAACGAGAATGTGCTGTTGAAGATGCGCTCATAGATTCGTACAATGGATTGAAAATTATTGCCGGCGATTCGGGAAAAGTAAATTATCCGGAATCTTCTGAGTTGATGATGCAAAGATTTTTAGAATCTGTGAATACAGCAGAGTTGTCAACGGATATTGTTTTTATCGATACATCGGCAGGATTAACGGAGGAAGTATTGTTTTATGCCACGCGTGCAGATGATACGATTATTGTAACAACGCCGGAACCAACTGCGGTGATGGATGCGTACGCAATGATGAAATTAATTCAACACCGTACACGCGGACAAGTGCCGGCGATTCATGTTGTTGTCAATATGGTAAAAAATCCGCGCGAAGCTGACGAAACATTTCGTAATTTACAATCGGTGATAGATCATTTTCTTCATCAACAGATTTCTTATTTAGGATATATCATGAGTACGCCGGAAGTGTCAACGGCAGTGCGAAAACAAAAGCCGTTTGTTATTTCGGCACCGCATTCGTCGGCATCGCTTTCTGTAAAAGCAATTGCACAAAAGTTGTTGAATGAATAATGGACATCTTTAAAAACCTTCAAGGTTTATCTTGACCAAATTTTATACAGTTCAAAATTTATGTACATCTCAAGAACAAAAACCTTGAAGGTTTCGTAATTAGTTTTAAGAAGTGTCCTAATAAAATTCTGTTCTGCCCGAGAATACGGGTATCCATTTTTCGAGAGTTCAACATAAATCCCCATGCACGGGAATGAAAAAATAAATAGGTGCATATCTGATAATAAAAACGTAATATTTCCTCACGCCATATTTAGACTAGAGAGAGGTTTCCATGTCTCAAAAAAATCTTCGGGATGAAATTCAAAATGTCAATGACTTAGTTTCATTCCCGATTGCTACAACAGAAGTGTTATCTGCAATTGATGACGAAAATATTTCTATCGAAAAAATTGCACGCATGATAGAGTTGGATGTTATTCTGACGACCAAACTGCTGCGCGCCATCAACTCATCATTTTACGGATTGCGTTCCCGCGTTTCAACAGTGCAGAATGCTGTCAGTTTGCTTGGTGTCGCCGAAGTGGGCAGATTGATGATTACCTTTTTGCTTGCGAACAAAATATCTCAGTTGAAATTAACAAACCGGGAAGCATTCAACAGATTCTGGAAACATTCTGTTACGACTGCAACTATTGCCCGTACCATCGCAACAAAAAATTATTTTCGCACGGCGGGAAGAGAATTTGTCGGCGGCTTGCTGCACGATTTCGGTAAACTTGTGCTGATGGAACTTCGCCCGAAAGAATTTGAAACCATTGAAAGTCTTGTAAAAGACAAAAATTATATTGATACGGTCGCTGAAGAAGAAGTGCTTGGCATTAACCATTGCGAAGTAGGCGGCTTGATTGCTGAACGGTGGAAACTGCCGGTGAACCTGGTGGAAATTATCCGCTATCATCATACACCAAAGTACGCACAAATAGATCAGACACTTGTTTCAATTGTGCGCCTTGCAGATTTGTATTCACAAGTGTGGGGATATGGCATTGAAGGAAATCAGGAAACGACAGTGATTGAATCAGATGAAAGCTGGCAAATACTTGTTTCCGAGCATACAAGTTTGCGCACTATTAGTAATGTCGATTTTTCTGAAGCGCTCAAAAAACATTTCGATGAGAATATGGAATTCCTGCGAACGCTGAGTGCACATGTGTAAAACGTAATTACCAATATTTAGTCGTCCCTTAAAAAGTCTTATTTACAAAGTGATGCCATGAGTTTGTTTATCAAGAACGTGAAAATTTGAATTATCTCTGAATCATTGTATTACACTCATGGCATCACTCGCATTTTTTAAGACTCGACTATTTAGTATTCAGTAAAAAAAACGTGGCGCCAAGGCGCCACATTTTTTTTGTAAGCATTCTGCAATCAATTAAAACTAATCCTGTATTAATTCCAACTCACCGTTTGGGTGTACAACCGAACCGTTCAAACCATTTTTTCTTTTTCTTAAACCGAAAAGTGTCGATGGTTTTTTGAAGAATGCAGGAACGGTTTCTTTCCATTGATCAACTTTGAAATATACTACCGGCACAACAAGCAATGTTAAAAACATCGAACTTGTCAATCCGCCAATCAATGCCCACGCAAGACCTGTTTTCCACTCTACACCGGCGCTGGATGAAAGCGCAATCGGAGACATACCAATAATCATCGACACCGTGGTCATCAAAATTGGACGAAGACGTGTTTGCCCGGCTTCGAGCAGCGCTTCATACGTTTTCATTCCTTGTAGTTTCATTTGGTTTGTTCTATCTACAAGTAAGATTGCATTTTTTGCAACCAAACCGACTAACATAATTATACCGAGAATAGAAAAGATGCTCAGCGATTTATTCATCAAGGCAAGCGCGAGAAACGCGCCGATCATTGCAAGCGGAATTGAAAAGAGTACGACAAACGGATACACGTACGAATCGTACAGCGCAACCATAATGAGGTACACAAATAAAATTCCGGCAATCAGAGCAAGACCTAGATTTGCAAATCCTTCAGTGCGATTTTTTTCCATACCAAGATACGCGATGCTAATGCCCGGAGGTAATGTTTCTTTTTTTAACGCAGTTTTAAATTCTTCAATAATTGTTCCTGCCGGGCGGTTCAAAGTTTGTCCCAATACATACAAAACATTAATACGATCTTGTCGCTGCAGTTTTGAGGGTCCGGAAGTTTGATAGACATTTGCAAATTGTTTCAATTCAATTTGCTGTCCGCGATTATTCATACATGTTACGTTGCGTATGTCGGAAGTTTGCGAACGATCGGATTCATCTAACTGAATGCGGATATCGTATTCGCTATTTCCGTCGCGAAATTTCGAATCGTCATTGCCCGTTAATGCAACGCGCAGTGTTGCGCCAACATCGGCAACAGAAAGACCGAGCGCGGTCATTTTTTCGCGGTCAATATCAATTTGCATTTCCGGTTTGCCGGCTTCCGCAGAAAGCCGCAAGTCTGTTGTTCCCTGAATTGAAGAAAGAATATCCAGAATGCGGTTCGAGGTTTTTTGTACGTCGCGAAGATTTGTTCCGTTCACTCCAATCTGAATTGCCGCCTGATCTGCTGTGCCAAAAATTCCTATTGGATTAACGCGCACTTTAACGCCCGGAATATTTCGCACTTTAGATTTAATATCTTCGCCAACTTGAGATGTAGTTTTTACGCGTTGCTTTTTCGGTGTCAGTGCAATGTTTAACTGCGTTACATTGTTTGATGAAAGACCGATGAAACCATCATTTGAAACGCCGACAGTTGTAAACACTTTATGGATTTCCGGCATGTGCGCTAATATGCGTTCAACCGTAAGCGATGCCTGATTTGTTTGCTCAACTGTTGCGCCCGGCGGAAGTTCAATGGTAACGCTGAACTCGCCGCGATCGGATATCGGCATAAATTCATTTCCAATAAAGCCAAGCGGCGCCAGAGAAAGTGTAGCAAAAAATAATATTATCATTGTTGCCACCACAGTTTTACGATGATGTAAACTCCATCGCAACAGAGAAAGATATTGGTTAGTAAATTTATCGTGCATGCGCTCGAACCACAATGCAAAACGTCCCATCAATGTGTTCTTGGTGAAGTGTTCGAGTTGTGTGAAACGCGAAGCAAGCAGCGGTGTGATGGTGAATGAAACGAAGAGCGACATCAACGTTGACACAACTACCACCAAGGCAAACTCGCGTAAAATATTTCCCACTATTCCTGAAACAAGTGAGAGCGGCAAAAAAACCACGACGTCCACAAGTGTAATGGAGAGAGCGGCGAAACCGATTTCGTTTCTGCCGCGCAGTGCAGCATCACGTTGCGCATCACCAAGCTCCAAGCGGCGGTAAATGTTTTCCAATACTACAATGGAATCGTCAACAAGAATACCAATAACGAGCGACATTGCGAGCAGTGTCATTAAATTTAATGTAAAGCCGAACGCGTACATTCCGATGAATGTAGAAATGAGTGACGCCGGAATCGCAATCATGACGATAAGAGAGTTGCGCAGGCTGTGTAAAAATAATAGCATGACAAGTGCAACAAGCACAATCGCTAACATTAAATCTTCCTTCACAGCATTTGCTGCATCTACTGTAAAGAGCGAACTGTCTTGTGCAATGTCAAAATTAATTCCGCTGCTGGCAAATTCTTCCTGAATTTTTTTCAACTCTGCCCGAAGAATTTTACTCACTTCAACGGCATTCGCATCGGATTGTTTTAGCACTTGAATACCAACCGAAGTGGTACCATCAACTCTGCTCATTTGTGTAAATTCTTTTGCACCATCTTGCACTTCAGCAATATCGTTTAAATGAATATCGCCGCCTTGGCGTGAACGGGCAACAACAAGCTCGCGCAATTGTTTGACGGAGGAAATTTTTCCGGCAACACGAACAATATATTGTCCGTCTTCCGCTTTAATTTTTCCGGTTGGAAAATCCATATTGGAATTTTTTATTGCACCGGTTACTTGAAGAACTGATAAACCGTACGAGCGAAGTTTTTGTGCATCAAGATTAATTTTTATTTCGCGTTCTTCACCGCCGGTTAAGATCACCTGTGCAACACCGGACAATTTTGACAGGCGCGGCTGTACGCGATCTTTTAAGAATTGAAAAAATTCCCTTGAAGCCATTCCGCTTGTTGTGCCGATACGTAATACAGGAATTTCATCCAACGCAATTTTTGAAATTGTTGGCGAGCGAGCTCCGGTGGGAAGTTTGGAAAGCACCTCGCCGACCTTGCGCTGTCCTTCTTGTAATACAATGTCAACTTTTGCTGTTTGTTTGAATTCAACAATGACAAGCGAAACACCTTCAAACGATGTTGAACGAATCGCATCAATTTTATCAATGCCGGAAACCGCATCTTCAATAATTTTTGTGATGTTGGTTTCCACTTCGTACGGTGATGCGCCGGGATACATTGTTGTGATAGTCATAACCGGCACGGACATTTTCGGCAGAAGTTCGTAGTTCAACTGCGAGTAGCTGAATAATCCCAGCACACCCAGCACCGAAAATATCACTACAATCAGTGATGGTCTTTTAATTGCAAGTTCTGTAATAGTCATTAGTTTTCCTTAAAATTTTTCTTGGTACTTATTTTTTAATAATGGTAACAGCAAGATTGTCTTTTAAATTATTTTGTCCGTTGACCACCACAACTTCACCATCTGCAATTCCTTTTGTTACCTGAATCATTGTTCCAAGCGGTGTGCCGGTTACGATACTGCGAAGTTTAGCGATACCATTTTCTACAACATAGACCTGCGCATCTTTCACGCTGCCAAGCACAGCTTCACGAGGAATAAAAATAGATTTGGTTGGTGCAGTGGTAACAAAGTTTGCGCGACCAAACATTCCAGCTTTCAACGGATATGTTGCGCTATTTGGAATTGTAATTTCGACAGGATATGTGTGCGCCTCATCGCCCTTTGCACTGATTGATGTAATTGTTCCGGCAAATGGTATGTCCGGATATACATCGGTTGTAATTTCAACTGCATCGCCTTTTTTCATTCGGAACACATCTGCTTCAGCAACATTTAATTTTACTTTGAGCTTTGTGATGTCAACAATATTGGCAATCAGTGTCGCTTGCGGTGCGCCCATTACCATGGAACCAACTTCGACATTGCGCATTGTAACAATGCCGGAAATCGGCGTAGTAATTTTTGTGTCAGCTAAAGTTTTTCTGGCAACAATGTATTGTGCTTCCGCGGATTTGAATGCTAACCGCGCGCCTTCAATGTGCGAATCAGAAATGGATTTATCTTTATAAAGTGATTCGTACCGCGCTAAATCTTTTTTTGCCTTCTGGTAATTTACTTCTGCTGTAACAAAGTTGGCTTTCTTTAATTCATCATCTACTTGCACCAACACAGAACCGGCAGGTTTGTAATCGCCGACATTCGCGTTGACTGCAACTACTCTTCCTTGCGTTTCAGAAATAACAGCGATGTCAGAATTTGCATTGATAACTCCAACCAGCGAAATATTTTCTGAAGGCTGCTGCATGCTTGCCGTTGCTACTGTTACCGAATACACGGTTGCGATATTGTTCACTTGGTTTGCACTGCTCTTTGCTTTATTGTGAAGGAGAGTTGCTATGATGACAACAAAAGCAACAACTACCACACCGATAACTTTTATTTTTTTCATACTCATTGTTGTGTTCCTTTAATAGTTTATTTTGTAACTACTCAGCGTGACAAATTATAAATTCGTTCGCCGCGGCGAATCACCCCTCTTTTATTCTCCCCCTTTTCCCGAAGGTCACGAAGTGATGGCTTCGCCAGATGTTCCAAAGGAATGGCGTTGCCACCTTCGGCACAGGGGGAGAAAATTCCCTCCCCTAAAAGGGGAGGGATAAAGGGTGGGGTTGTTTTCGCTGAGTAGTTACGATATTTTAAATTTCTCTTAATCACCAATTGCTTTCGATAGCCGTGCTTCGGCTAATTCACTTTCAACCAATGATTGTGTAAGAACTAATTTCGCTTGCAGCAGGGCAACTTCTGCATCAATTAAATCTGAATTAAGCGCGAGACCTTTTTTGTATTTTTCATTTGTGATGCGGTAATTTTCTTCTGCTTGCTGAACGCCTTTTTCGGCAACGGAAATTCGTTCAATCGTTTGTTTCTGATTTAAATAATTCTGAGTTACTTCCAGTGTAATACCGTCTTTTAATTGTCCCATTGCATCATTGGTTTGCGTCAGTTGTGCTTCGGCTTGCTCGGTCTGATGTCCGGTTGTATTCCACGTCCAGATATCGTACGAAAGCGCAATGCTCACATCCCATGTATCTTTAAATTCATCTTTCGAAGGAAAGATGCGCTGATTTGGTCGAGCATAATTGTAATTTCCTACCAAAGCAATTTGCGGCCACCAGCCGGAACGATTCATCGTTACATTTGCCTCGCTCACTTTTACGCGCGCATCCATCGCAAGTAATTCGGGACGTGTTTCAAATGCTTTCTTTACCAAGTTCGATACATCGGAAAAGTTCTTTGTCGTTTTCTGAATTGTTGACGCTAATACAATTTCTGTTGAAAGCGGCAGTCCGATAATATTGTTTAATGAAAGCATGGAAAGCTGCACATTATTGATGGCGTCAATCTGCCGCACCTGTGCATCGGAAAGAAGCACCTGCACTTTCAACACATCATTCGTTGTTGCCATTCCTTGTGCAAGAAGATTTTCTGCATCTTTTGTATGTGCTTTCACTTGTCCAACATTTTCATCAACAACTTTTTTGAATTCGATTGCTTTGAATAAATTCCAATATGCGTTTTTAATATTGTAAGTAAGTTCCTTCGCATCTTTTTTGAAATCATGCTTTGTTGCTTCGGCAGAATATTCAGCGATTTTTTCCGCGCTGGAAATTTTGAATCCGGTAAAAATCGGTTGTTGAACAGTTGCCTTCACATTGTAGTTATTAAAAATTGAAGGTGAAATTTCAATTGGTGTTGGACCCAATGTGATTTTAAATGGATCAACCGCACTAAGACGGGAGTAGGTCGCATTTAATTTGAGCGATGGTAACCCGAGCGTATTCGTTTCTCCAACTTTTGCATCAGAGGCAAGTACTTTGCTTTGCGATGAATGAAGTGATTTACTATTCTGCAACCCAATCTCGATTGCTTTCTCAATTGTTAACGAAAGTTTCTCCTGCGCGAAAGAAATTGTTCCCGCGCAAAGAATAAATAGTACGAGGCGTTGTATCATACTGGTAAGGTCTCCATAGTTTCAGGTTGTACAGTTGTATTTTTATATGTGTCTCGTGCGCTCTCTGTAAAAATTCCGTCAAACAACACACTTATGATAGTGTGGAATGCTTGATGAGCAGATAGCGGTAAGTTCGCAAGCGTTTCGGGATTGATAATACTTTGTGTTGCATTGGCGTACATCAAAATGAGAAGCTGCGGATTAATGTCATTGCGAAAGACACCTTTTTCAATTCCTTCGTGAATCAAATTGCCAAAGTGAAGAAAAATATTTTTGCGGCGAAACTCGTCAATCTGTTTCCACAACTCCGGCATCGTTCGTTGCACATCTATATAAAATGCCGGACGTAATGTTTGCATTCGTGAGGCAAGCAAAGAATTGATCCGTTTTAATTTTTCAATAAAATCAATGTCCTTGGTATTACCAATATCAACACAACACGCGTTCATATTTTCAATTGTAGCAATGGTAATATCTTTAACAAGTTCATCTTTGCTTGCAAAATATTTGTAGATAGTTTTTTTACTCATTCCCAAGCCGTTGGAAAATTCTTCCATTGTAGTTTTACTGAAGCCATGGTTAAAGAATTGCTCTTTCGCTGCATTGCGAATGCGTTCTTTTATTTCGTTCTCTTCCATCGTGCGCCTTTATTTACAAATTGAATAAATAGTAAAACGGATTTTCTCAAAAAAAGTTCCATAGGAAACCTATATTGTTTTTTTGGTTTCCATGTTGATATAAAAAAAACAGCGTTTTACTGCTGTTTTTAGTTGGAAACTTAATTAGTTTCTATGGTTTCCAATATAACCAAACTTTACTAACGAGTCAATATTTTGCTGCCATTTTTTGAAGATAAAAAACACTGCACCGATTATTAATATAAAACCGACCACGTAGTTCCACTTAAATTCTTCTTTTAAATACACAATGGAAAAAACAGTGAAGACAATCAGCGTAATTGCTTCTTGAATAGTTTTTAATTGTGTTACGTTAAACTGTCCGTTTCCAAAACGATTTGCCGGCACCATAAAGCAATATTCAAAGAAAGCAATTCCCCAACTCGCCAAGACTATTTTCCACAGCGAAACATCTTTGAATTTTAAATGTCCGTACCACGTCTTCGGCGGATCATAAACACATTCGAGACAGTCAACAGAATAATGGCGCTGTACGCCATCATGGCGCCTTGGCGCCACGTGATTGTTACCATTAATTTTTCCTTGTAATAAATTTTGATAGTACAACATAGAAAAAATATTTTAACATTTCAAAAAAAATAATTGTCGTAACAGTTGGTTGCATTGAACTATGAAGAGTAGTATATTTTTTCAACAAATAATGTAACTACTCAGTTGTTTTCAAAAATAGAACACAGATGACACAGATATAACGGATTCGATCTGATACCAATGGAACTATGTACTCAGCCGAAGGCTGATGAGCCTTTGGCTCAGAATGGCAAAAAGAAAATCGAATCTGTGTACACCCGTTTCATCTGTATCATCCGTGTTCCATTAACAAGTAACCAACTGACATGCGCTGAGTAGTTACCAAACAATTTTGAATATGATAAAGAAAAAAATACCGGCAACAATTCTTATTGCTGACGATGAAACTGCATTTCGTAATTTGCTTAATACGATGCTTACAGCGGAGGGCTACTCCGTAACAACAGCCGCTGATGGTATTGAAGCAATTAATGCGCTGCAAGCAAAACAATTCGATATTGCATTGCTCGATGTGCGTATGCCGCGTGTGGATGGTACCGAAGTGCTTTCCTATATCAAAGAAGCAAGTTTGGATACAGAGGTAATTATGCTTACCGGTGTTGATGACGTACGCATTGTGGTTGATTGCATGAAACGCGGCGCGTATCATTATATTACCAAACCGTACTCAATGGATGAAGTAACGACGCTCATTGAACGTGCGCTTGAACGGAAGCAATTGCTCATCGAAAATAAAGTGATGAAGTCCGAGTTGTCGCGTCTTGCGCTTTCTTCGCAGCTCATCGGGCAAAGTCCGGCGTTTATGAATGTGCTGGAACTTGCAAGCAAAGTTGCACCGACAAATTCTACGGTGCTTGTGCAAGGTGCAAGCGGAACGGGAAAAGAATTGTTCGCGCAATTTATTCATAAGAACAGCGAGCGAGCCGACAAACCATTTCTAGTTTTAAACTGTGCTTCTATTCCGGATACGCTGATTGAGAGCGAACTATTCGGGCATGAAAAAGGATCGTTCACCGATGCCTACACAGCGCGGCAAGGTATTGTTGAAATAGTAAATGGCGGAACATTATTGCTCGATGAGATTGGTGAAATCAGTACCATCTTTCAACCAAAACTATTGCGCTTTGTTCAAACGGGCGAGTATCGCCGTGTTGGCGGAAATAAAACATTGAAGACAGATGTAAGAATTATTTCAGCAACAAATAGAAATTTAGAAGATGAAGTGAGGCAGGGAAGATTTCGGGAAGATTTATTGTATCGCTTAAATGTTATTACACTTCGCATTCCACCGCTGCACGAACGGAAGGAAGATATTCCATTGCTGGTGCAGACAATTATTGAGAAAAAAAATCCGGTACGATTAAGAAAAAAAGTTCATCCAGATTCGATGAGTGTGCTGATGGAATATGATTGGCCCGGTAATGTGCGCGAATTGGAAAATGTATTAGAGCGCGCCGCAATTCTTGCCGATGATGAATATATTCGCCCGAAAGATTTAGCACTACCGGCACGGTTTCTTTCAGCAACAAATACGAGTACAGGCGATAGTAAAGTTGGAAGCGCAATTTCTCTTCAACAACTTGAGCAAGAGCATATCGAAGGAGTGTTGGCACAAACGAAATGGAATAAAAACCTTGCGGCAAAAATTTTAGGGATTAGCTTGAAAACACTCTATACAAAAATTCAGCAGTATCAATTGAAAGAAAAATAAAAACGCGGACTTTTTGCCCGCTTTTTTATTATGACTGGAAGTTGGCACTATTTCACCAATTGCATTTTCTTTACTTCCGTAAATTTATCCGACGTGAGTTGTAGATGTAGTATTCGTTTGGAAGTTTGCTTCGGATTGTAATTCATACCGTCTGGTCTATTATTTTATTTCTTTCAAAAGATATTTTGCTTCACCCTTAATTTTTTCGGCAAATTCATTATTAAGTTTCGGAGTGGTATTGAGCACTAATTCCAACTGTTGTTTTGATTCTTCAATTCTTCCATTATCAAAATATAGTTTACCAAGTAGTAAGTGCGGGAGCAGTAAATTCGGAAACTTATAATTGAGTTCTTGTAATGTTCGTTCTGCCTTTCGATGTTGATGTGATTCGGTATATGCAAACCCAAGTAATACAAATATATTTTTATCTTGAAAAGATATTAAGGATTGCTCTAAGTATGGAATGGCATCTAATGGTTTCCCATCATTGAGATACGCAGCACCTATATTAAAAAATAATCTTCCGTCATTCGGAAAATTTGCTTTCGCACTTTCATAATTAATAAGAGCCTCTCCCCATTGTTCGTTCATTGCACAATTAATTCCTTTTTGCCAACTGCGATATCCATTAATCCTTGTAACTGTATAAAAGCCATTTAAGAAAAAAAGAAATATTGCAATACATAATAAAAATATCCAAGTAAGCATATTAATTTTATAGGTATAATTTTTTTTAAACAAAAATAAACTTCGTTGTACAAATCCTTGCTTGTAATGGTTAGATTTATTTTCTACCATCTCTCGTTTTGAATAAAATGAGACTATCGAACAATTTAAAAAGAACATTAAATACATCGGTAAAACATGTAATGGACTATCAAATAAAGAATGTACCAGAATAACTATTCCACTTGAGTAATATGTCTTCACTGACAAAGTGCCAACAGATTTTTCCTTCAGCAGTTTAATACCCGTAAAAATAAAGTTATGAATAATAAATGCAAAAAATACTAATCCTATTAATCCTGTTTCTGCAAATACCTCAATGTATTCATTATGCGCTTGCTTTAAATCTCCTGCATTATTCAGATAAAAATGGTTCTCTGCTTGTGTTAAAAAATTTCCTTGATAATCAAGATACTGTACCGCGAAATTTCCGTACCCAATTCCAATTATTGGTGAATTCTTAATCATGTCGTATGCCACCTGCCATACGAGTATTCTCCCTTTAACAGATTCCTGATTCATATTTATTAATTGGATCATCGTAAAACAAAAAACTATCGAGAGAATTACTGCTAACATCAATAACGTTTTACGACGAATTGCTTTGATAAATCGTACTATTCCGGGGAAATAAAATACTGCTACTCCAACACATAGCGCTATCCATGAAGCTCGGCTTTTTGTCAGCATGATTACAATGAATACCCAGAGTCCTGTAATTCCTGTTACAGTCTTCCAAAATTTTGAATGAGTTTGTCTGATAAAAAAAAGAAAGAATGGAAAGCAGGCTGACAAAAAAA
>CAYHZL010000011.1:0-36085 GCA_964361075.1 uncultured Chitinophagaceae bacterium | reverse complement strand
ATTAAGTACATCAGAGTAAAAATGGAAATGCAAAACGGCAAATAGTACTATTGGGTATCTCTAAAAACTAGTTACGAAACCTTCAAGGTTTTTATTTTCGCGATGTACATAAAATTTTAACATCACAAAATTTGATCAGGATAAACCTTGAAGGTTTTTAGAGATGCCCTATTGAAAGAACATCCTTATTTATAATCACTTTACCTTCATACCACTATGACAACTCTCGCTCCATCCAAAGTTCAAGAATTTTTACCAACCAGTTTGGAAAAAATTGCTTACAAAAGTGTCGAAAACATTCCTACACGCGAACCGAACGATCAATTTCGGCTTGGCTACCATGTGTGGCTTTTGCTTTCAGAAAAAAAAGGAACGTTGCGCGAGGCAATTAAACAATCAAATGCGCGATTGCTTATTTCCGAAAGTGATGTGTATAAAATTATTTCTGAAGCATTGAAACAATCCAATATTGAAATTGAATAATGGAAAATATTTTTCATACTGTGGTGATGGCATTTATACCGTTGTTTGTTGCTATTGATGTGCTTGGAGTGATTCCTTCTTTCATGTCGCTGACGCAAAAATTGGACGTGCGATCGAAACGACAGCTTATCATTGAAGCGACCATGACCGCCGGTGCTGTTGCATTAATTTTTTTGATTCTGGGGAAAGTCATTTTTAAGTTTCTCGGCATTACAGAAAATGATTTTCGCATCGGCGGTGGAATTGTGTTACTCGTTCTTTCTGTAACGGATTTACTTTTTCCGCGCGATATGCGCGATGAAACGGGCGGCTCTGTCGGTATCGTGCCGATTGGCATTCCGTTAATTATGGGACCGGCAGCGTTAACATCAATAATTATTATTGTTGATGCATACGGCTATTGGTTTTCAATGCTCTCGCTCGTTCTTAATTTATTTATTGTGTGGATCGTTTTTCGGTACTCCGACTACTTAACAAAGGTGATGGGAATTGCCGGCTCGCGCGCATTTGCAAAAGTAGCATCCTTGTTTATGGTTGCAATTGCTGTGATGATGATTCGTGTAGGCGTGATGAATATAATTAAGATGCGATAAAATATGAATTGCAAGAATACAAGATTGCATAATTACAACATTTGTATGCAAACTATTTTTGCAGTTCAACAATCTTAAAATGTATAATCTTGTATTCTTGTAATCTTGTATTCTTTATGAACACATCACTTCACTATATTCACAAAAATTTATCTCAAGATAATAATAATCCTCCCATAGTAATTATGCTTCACGGTCGCGGTACGGATGAACACGACTTAATCGGTCTTGCACCAATTACAGCCGGGCAGTGCGAGGTATACAGTCTGCGTGCGCCGTACAATTATGAGTGGGGCGGATTTACCTGGTTTGAAATGAATGGCAACAATTCTGTAAGCAAAGAAAGTTTTGAACATAGCTATACTGAAGTGTTGAATTTTGTTTCACAATTCGATGGGAAAAAAATTTTTCTGATGGGCTTCAGTATGGGGACGATTATGTCATACGCGCTTGCGCTGACGCAGCCCACTATATTTTCCGGTGTTATTGCGTTGAGTGGTTTTGTTCCGGAACAAGCAGAGTGGTTGCGTTTTCGATGGGATGAATTGCAAACGTGTCCGTTTTTTATTTCACACGGTATTCACGATGAAGTATTGTCAATTGCTCTTGCACGACGCTCGCACGAATTATTCAAACAATCGAACGCGGTTGTTTCATATCATGAATACAACATGGCGCACGAAATCAACGATGAATGTTTGAACGATGTGAGAGAGTGGATGGAGGGAAGAAAATAAACTTTATTGTACTTCCAACAATTTTTCTACAATCTGAATTGCACTCACGCCGTCGGCTTCAGCATTAAAGTTTGGAATAATGCGATGACGTAACACCGGTACTGCAACAGCACGCACGTCATCAATATCAGGAGTGTATCTGCCGGCAAGCAGCGCGCGAGTTTTTGCACCGAGAATTAAATACTGCGATGCACGTGGACCTGCACCCCATGTTAACCAATCTTTAATAAATTGCGGTGCGTGCCCGCTCTTCGCGCGTGTTTGCGAAACTAATTTCACTGCGTATTCAACAACAGCATCCGCAACCGGTACGCGACGTACTAAATTTTGATACAACAAAATATCTTCCGCCTTCAATACGTGTTGTAGCTTCGGTATGTAGTGGCTTGTCGTTGATTTTACAATTTCAATTTCTTCTGAAAACTTCGGATACTCTAACCACAAATTAAACATGAAACGATCAAGTTGTGCTTCAGGCAGAGGATAGGTTCCTTCTTGTTCAATTGGGTTTTGTGTTGCAAGAACAAAGAATGGTTCTTCCAGAGTGTACGTTGTGCCTGCGGCTGTTACTTTGTGTTCCTGCATTGCTTCAAGAAGAGCCGCCTGTGTTTTCGGTGGTGTGCGATTAATTTCATCGGCGAGAACAATGTTTGCAAAGACCGGACCTTTCACAAATTTAAAAACTTTTGTTCCATTTTTGCGATCTTCTTCGATAATTTCAGTTCCGCTGATATCACTTGGCATCAAATCCGGTGTAAATTGAATGCGGCTGAATTTTAAATCAATCACATCGGCAAGCGTTTTAATGAGCAATGTTTTTGCTAATCCCGGTACTCCAATCAACAAACAATGTCCGCGCGAAAGTAGTGAGATAAAAAGCTGTTCGATAATTTCTTCTTGACCGATAATTACTTTTCCGATTTCTTTTTTTAATGCAGAATATGCTTTGGTTAATTCTTGTGCCGCTTCAACATCGTTCAGATTTTTTTTCGATACTAAAGGAGCAACAACTTCTCCATTAAGAATATTTTCTTGTTCCGAATTTATTTTTTGTTTTGCCACTGTGCTGTGTGTTAAAGAATGAACTATATCCACAAAAAAATGTATTTCTGGGCAGGTCCAAAAATTAAGTTTTTTTCACCGCAAAGACACAAAGGCGCGAAGAAAACAAATAATAATAAATACTTTGCGTCTTAGCGACTTTGCGGTAAAATTTCTTTTTTTGAATTTTTAAAACCACCCTTCTCTCTATACTCTGTGGAAGGAAATTGTGTGAATGAAAATAGCGGAAAGTTGGTTACAGAAGCAAGCATGGATTTATTTTTTTCTGTGTGCCAGCCACAGTTCCGGATTTTGTTTTTCTTTTTCTTTCCACAGTTCGAAATGAAGAAGACTGCCGGAAATTGTGTCGCCGCTTTTTGCAATCACGTCGCCTTCCGAAACTTCCTGCCCGACATTCACAGAAATTTCAGAAAGATGTGCGTACACTGTGCGAAATCCGTTGTTGTGGTTGATAATAATGAGATTGCCGTACGAAGGAAGCCAATGAATCAACGCAATGTCGCCGTTGGCAATAGCTTTAATTGGAGTTCCGGTCGGCACAGAAACATCAATGCCTGTATTCTGAGTAATTGTTTTTAGAATAGGGTGCACTTGGTTTCCATACTGCGCTACCACATGCCCGTGTGCAACTGGCCACATCAGTTTTCCTTTTCGTTCGGCGAACGGCTCTTCAACCGGTTCCGGTTTTTCAATTTCCGCATATTCTTTTTCTTCTTCGGCTTGTTTCTTATTAGCTAATTCAATTTCGCGTTCTTTCGCTTTTACTTTTTCAAGTTCTTTTGTTTTTCGTAAACGTTCAATTTCTTTTTCGCGTTCAAGCTGTGCAAGACGTTCACGTTCACGTTTCTCTGCACGTTCGCGTGCAAGTTTTTCTTTACGTTCGCGTTCCTGTTGTGCCAGCCGCTCTTTACGCAGGCGTTCTTTTTCGATCAACTCAACAATTAAATTTTCAACTTCTTTTGCTGCCTGTGTCTTTCGCAATAATTCTTTTTGAAATGCCGTCTTATCTCCTCTGATATCTGCAAGCACCTGTTGACGGCGTTCCCTGCGTGCATGTATCTTTTTTTCTTCCGATTGTTTTTCAGTAATAAGACGCCGCTCTTCGTCTAATTTATATTGCAGCAATGTTTGCTCATCCTCAATTTGGTCTTTCTTCTCGATAATGCTTTGCAAATCTTTCTGGCGTTGTGCGGAAAAGCGTTTAAAATATTCTATACGAATGTACAATTGATTGATGGATTTCGATGACAGCAGTGTTTCGAAATCGTACACTCTGCCGTACTTATACACCGATGTAACATAATTGGCGTAATGCTGTTTTAAAAAAGTTAATTGCTTTTCTGAGAAAGAAATTTTTTCTTCCGTTGCATTGATGTTATTGTGAAGTCTATCTTCTTCGTTCACCAATTCTTGCAAAAATGATTTTATAAGATTGCTTTGCTTTTCGATATCATCCAGACGTTCAAGTGTAGCTTTTTCCTGTTGTTCGCTGCTGCGGATTTTTTGTTCGTAGTGTTCAATTTCATTGCGAAGTTTTTCGAGAGCACGCTGCTGTTTTTTTATATCATTTTGAGTTGCGTGTGCCGGAAGAAAAAGAAGAAGTGTGAAGCAAATTGCAACACCACTATTTACTAAGAGTTGAAAATGCAGATGTCCTTTGGGCTTGTTTGTCATTTTACTTGTGGCGTAATTCAATACGCTCTGCATCGCTTGGAATATCGAGCACAAACGGCGGGAGAGGCGTATTGATTGAAACAGTATTGTACACAAAAGCGAGCGATGTATTTCGCGGCGGTGTTGTTGCCCGAATAGATTGCGGCAAGATACTTCCATTCTCTCGCTGTGTGTAGGAATATTCTTCTTCTTGTATCGCTGTGCCAGCAGAATCAATTTCTGATACACCGGTCAGTGTTAATAGTTTTTTATTCACAACATATTCGGTAATAATATTGTTGCGTCGAAATCGAAGAAAATAATTTTCGCTGTTCGATGAGAGACTGTCCGGTTGTATGTGGTACGCGGCAAATGAGCGCGCTCCGCACAACGCATCAATAATGAGTTGCGGATTAATACCTTCTGTGCGCAGCATCGGAATGCCGTCTTTTGAAATATCACCTTCCGCAACTTCGTTCCGTATCGCGTTATAAAAAGTATAGCGATCTTTGATCAAGAGCAGCGCGCCAACATGAATACCGAATGGTCCCTGCACTTGTATCAGCACAGAATCCGGACGGTGAATGCGCACTTCAAACGATGCAGAGTTGGAAAAATTCGGAGATTCAACGGCGAGCGTTCCGCTTGCCTGAAGTGTAGAACATTCTAACGCATGACTGTTCACTCGCTCAATAATTTCTTCCGGTGTAAAATTATCTGTCCCGAAGGGATTTACAATTGCTGCATTTCGAGATGCTGCACAACCCGACAGCACAAGCAGCAATGAGCAATGAAGAACGAACAGAATAAAAAAATTGCTTCGAGACCTCTGAAAAACAGTTTGTCTGTTGTCATTCTGAGCGAAGCGAAGAATCTCGTTTTTAATCTCGAATAAAAAAGCGATCACGCTTTCAGCGTGATTCGTCGCTCCGCTCCTCAGAATGACATTGATGTGCGGTTTTTCAGATGTCTCACTTCTTTCCTTGTTCATCATCATAATTTTCCGCGTCCTACTTTTTCTTTCAACGTAGAATTTTTTATATCTAACTCCAGCGCGCGCGACCAATATTCTTTTGCTTTATCCGGCTGATTTAAACGATAATACACATCGCCGAGATGTTCCAGAACTGCCGCACTCGAATCGCCGGTGTTTACCGCTTTTTTGATGTAGTGTTCTGCCTCTTTAAATTTTCCGAGTTTAAAAAGTATCCAGCCGTACGTATCGAGATAGGATGAATTTGTAGAATCTTTTTCAAGCGAACGCCGCGACATTTCTTCGGCGCGCTGCAATTGCACACCTCGTTCAGCAAGACTGTACGCATAATTATTTAACACAAGCGGATTGTGTGCATCGAGACGCAATGCGCGTTCGTACGCAGTATCGCATTGAGAATATTTTTTTAATGCGTCGTACGATAAACCGAGTGATGAAAGTGCATTCACATCTGCCGGATTTAATTCAACAGCACGTTCCAACGCAACAATTGCTTTTTCGTGCTGCTGAATTCGGTTGTATGTAATGCCGAGCAATAAATGTACGCGCGGCTCATTGGGAAGTACTTGCTTCGCTCGTTCCATTACTTCAATAGCTTCTTCAAATTTTTGTTTGTCGTAATATAACCAGCCGAGCTGCCACCATGTTTCAGGATTCCAACTTGCTGTTTTCGTGGACTTATCAAAATAATATTGTGCTGTTGAATCATCTTTCATCATCCTGCTCAAAAAACCGAGATACACCATCGGTCGCCAATCGTTGTTAAATTTTTGCAGATATGTTTTGAATTGTCCGATGGCAACGGGAATGAGTGATGAGTCTTTTTGTATTTGCGAAAAATATGCTGAACCAATTCTGAAGCGAGTATCAGCAGTGAGCGAATCACTTTTCAACATGCGTTCGAAATGTGTACGCGCGGAGTTCCAATCATTTTTTTGCATGTGGAGTTCAGCGAGAGCGCCGCGAAATTCGATACTGTTCGGATTAATTTCGAGCAGCTCTGTGTACAACGCGAGCGCTTTATCAAACTGTTCTGCTCGTCCATACATTTCTGCAAGATTTTGTTTCAACATTGTGTTGCTCGGGTCAAGCTTTACCATTTGCTCAAATGTTTCTGCCGCTTTAACAAAGCGATGCAATGCAACATTCAATTCCGCAATTTGAAAAAGCACTTCCCATGTTGGACCGCTGCGTTGAAGCAAGCGCTCATACAATGCTAATGACTTCATCGGCTGCGTGCGTTCTACAATTTGCGCAAGGCGAAATATTGCGTTGATATAATTGGAATCGAGTGCGAGAATGGCTTGGTATTCGCTTTGTGCGTGTTCAAGTTGACCGGCTTTGATATAAATTTCTGCCAACGATTCGCGGTAATTGATATTGGTGGAATCCCGCAGTACTGCTTCGCGGCCGTTTTCTGCAGCAAGTGCATGTTTCCGTAATGCGGAATAATTTTTTGCTAATGCAAAATATATTGCCGGATCTTGATCATAACGGAGCGCGTCCTGGTATTCGAGAATCGCTTGTGCATATTCGCCTTTGCCTTCGAGCAGTGAGCCGTCAATAAAATGCTGCAACGATTGTGAACGGTCTTTTTCCTGCACCGGCTTTGTAGCGATAGAATCTTTTTGCGGTTCTTTCGAAGACGAACAACCTGCCGCTACTATTGCAAAACATAAGAAGAATGAAAATATTTTCAATCGCATGTACGTGTTCCTTCTAAAAGAGAAACCTGCAAGTGATACACGCTGCAGGTCTAAAGATAACTTCTATAAAATATAAAAAAATGCAGAACGAGTTACAAGATACGGGGAAACGGTAGAACCAACATTGTTAAATTTTGCCCCTTAGCTTTTGTCGAGTCAAAAAGTGTTGGAGCAACAACACGATAGACGGAATCATTGGTCGTTCTAGTTTCACTGATAAATGTCCATACCGAATCGTTTCTCCAAACGCCAAATGCAGTAATATTATCAGAAGCGGCTGGTCTTGGATAACTCCACGTTATCCACACCTGTTTTCCATTATCGTTTGGTATATCTTTAATCGAAGTAATAACCGGTGTCTGTAGAAAATTATTATTTGGTATAGAGCAAACTGTACGTGTGCAGCCGAAAATGTTGGATACGATGGATCAGTAGCTCTCGTAAAATAAATTGATGTTTTCCAATCACCTGTCGGTTGATATTGGTCATTTAGAATCAGATCGGCTTGTGCACATCCAACAGAACCGCAACCAATACCGTAGTTAGCATATAGATTTTTATTCTGAATTATCCATGTACCACCGTATTGTGTCCATGCAGATAAATCAGTATTGAAACTATCTGTAAACACTATTGTGTTGGCTATATTACTACTGACTGCACCATTGGATTGTGGTATTGCATCCACCTTTGGCTGGGCGAAACCTAAAGCCGAAACTATGGTAAGTAAAACAATTGCTACAGTTGTTTTCATTGTTGATTCTCCTGTAAGTGAGTAAATGTATGAATTATTTTTTTACCGCTATACTATTAGTACTCCATACATTTCCATTCTTCTGATGAAAATTTTTAAAAAGAAAAAGACCTCACAGGTTTAACAAACCTGTGAGGTCTTGGCACGGCTGTAACACACAAACGCAGACACCCCGCCATAGAACGCGCAAAAAAACCTCTGCCAGACGTTAATGCTGTTTCTTTGAAGTTCTCAATAAAAACCTTATCTTTTAGGCGTGAAGACGACTCGATATTTTCGCGAACAAGTGTTAATGAAACGTTCTTATCTTAAAGAAGAATGGATTGAAGAGGTGTTAAAAAATCCGATGAAAAAGGAAATCCAGTCTGACGATAGAATACGATGGTGGGGCTTTATCAATGAATTGGGAAAATATATAAGAGTAGTTACGCTTGGAGATGGTGAAACGGTTCACAATGCTTTTCCAGATAGAAACTTTGAGGAGAACGACAAATGAAACTACATTATTATTCTGAAACAGACTCTCTGTATATAGATTTGTCTGAAAAAAAAAGTGTTGACTCAAAAGAAGTTGCTAACGGTGTTGTTATAGATTTCGATGAAACCGGAGCAATCGTTGGTATAGACATAGATCGCGCAAGTACAATTGTAAATTTACAAAAACTTGAATCCGATTCTATGCCGGTAAAATTCCTCGCTATTGCTTCCTAACACACAACGTCTGACGCCCCGCCATAGAACGCGGAACGTCAGACGTTAACGAATATTATTGTACTGCAACACTATGCTGTACCTTTGTTACTTCTTTTCTCCATGCTTTTCCATCCCAATATTGTACGCCATTTTTTAAATGTTCAAATTGCAATACAGCGACCGAAGCACGATCGCAAGATCCATCAACGAAATTATTCTGCAATGTTCTGTCTGTTCACGCAGCGCACGGGAAAGTTCCGACAGCATATTCGGAATGCGGCTGTGTTTGCGAACAACCGAACAGAGTAATTTTTGCAGAATGCTTTTCGTTTTAGATAGGAGACCGCGAGAGCATGGCACACATACACAACTCCATTGACTTCTCGTTCAGAATAGGTATTCGAAAGAATAGAAGATAAATTTGCTTTAAGATTTTTTGAAAGTACAGCCAGTGCAGGCATAGCTTTCTTACAACCTCAATGAAAATAGATTTTTGGTGTTGGTAGATAGTACGCGTAAAAATGGAGAGTATCAACAAAAAGTGTTTTACATCGAACAATTTCTCATCTTGCAATCATCCGTTAAAAAGCACGGACTTACGTCCGCGCCTACAATATCAAATAGTTATCAACCCTTCGAGGGTTTTGTTGCAGGCGATGTCTACGCAAAGCGTCTGACATCTTCTTGAACGTAACACACAAACGTCAGACAGCAACAATCGTTGTCAGACGTTATAGGATGTCTTTCCATTCTTCCGATGAAAAATTTTAAAAAGAAAAAGACCTCACAGGTTTGCCAAACCTGTGAGGTCTTGGTACAATCATTTGTTAAAAAGCACGGACGTACCTTCTGCGTCTACAATATCAAATTATCTACCCTTCGAGGGTTTTATTCATGTATTTACGCTGCAACTTGCATCGGCAGGTTTTCTACCACAATTGTTGGCAATTCTCCTTTTCCAAGAATATTCTTTGCATCAAGAATTTCAATGCCGGCAAGCCGCTCTCCTTCGCCAAAATCGAGTGTAATTTCATCTGTTAGACGCACTGCTTTTCGTTGAAATTCACCTTCCAATAAATAGATGTACAATGCGTCTGTTTCTTTATCATACGTAATTTTCATAATTCACCTTTAAAAATAAAATACATAGACAGTAATGACCACTATTTCATTCCCTTCGTCCACAGTTACCGGCACAACTTGTTTAATAGCATACGTCGTACCTAACCATTGTTTGCCGTATTCTATGTTTATTCTAAATTGCTTTCTACCATTTTTCGCTTCTTCCTGCATTCCGTTGCGAATTGCTAATTCCACTTCTTCTTTTGATGCACCGCGTTCTTTGGCGCGCTGTTCTGCATGAAATGTTATGCGAATTGGTTTCATCGTTGGTTTATAATACTCAACCGACATTCAATAATCAACTTATACAGTAGTGAACATAATTTCTCTTTTACATTGCTTCCTTTCTCTGTTAAAAAGCACGGACTTACGTCCGCGCCTACAATATCAAATAGTTATCAACCCTTCGAGGGTTTTTGTTTATTCATTGTGGTACATTTTTTCAACTTCCAAGATTTTATCTGATAACCATCGAAGGGTTTTATTGTCGGCGATGTCTGACGCAAAGCGTCTGACATCTTCTTCCTAACACACAAACGTCAGACAGCAACAATCGCTGTCAGACGTTAACGGATATTATTGTACTGCAACACTATGCTGTACTTTCGTTACTTCTTTTTTCCATGCTTTTCCATTCCAGTATTGTACGTCGTTTTTTAAATGTTCAAATTGCAGTACAGCGACCGAAGCATGATAGCAAGCTCCATCATCGAAACTATTCTGCACTGTTCGGTTTGTTCACGTAGCGCACGGAAAAGTTCCGATAACACACTCGGAATACTGCTGTGTTTGTGAACAACTGAACAGAGTAATTTTTGCAGAATGCTTTTCGTTTTAGATAGGAGACCGCGAGAGCATGGCACACATACACAACTCCATTCACTTCCCGTTCAGAATAGGTATTCGAAAGAATAGAAGATAAATTTGCTTTAAGGTTTTTTGAAAGTACAGCCAGTGCAGGCATAGCTTTCTTACAACTTCAATGAAAATAGATTTTATGGTGTTGATTGATAGTACGCGTAAAATTGGAGAGTATCAACAAAAAGTAATTTGCACTACAATTTTCTGTTGGAACGCACGTTTATAATATCTGTTTATTTACAATGTTTTAGAAAACAAACCGTATTCACCTAAAATCTTCCAAGGATTTCATCGGATAAAAAGTAGAATAATCGAAATAATGTTACGTTCTCTTTTCCCAAATTTTTGGATTGCGTTTTGAATGAAAGAACGCCAATACTTCAATAGTGTTTCCATCAATGATATAAAAAATCGAATAGGGAAAACGCCGCAGTAAAGTTCGTCGAATATTTTTGTATACTATTGGATATTGTTGAGGATTTAAAAGAAGCTGTTCGGTGCGTTGTTCAAAAAATGTTACAAGTTCTTTCCCTAAATCTTTCCGTTCATTTTCGTATCAGAGATATGCTTCTCTAAGTTCTTCCCGTGCTGCACTGCTCATTGTAAGCATGTAGTTCATCGCAAAGAAAGAATCTGTTCTTTAACGACACTCCACGGAAGAGATTCTTCTTTGTGTTCATAATAATATTGCAAGCGGCTATCTAATTCTTTTTTTTGCTCGGTAGACAACGACAACGCTTCAGGATGTTCTTCCAGACTATCCCAGATAAATTCTGCAAGATGGGCGCGTTCGGTTGGGCTGAGTTGTAAAATATCTGAAAACTGTATTGATGACATACTTCCCTCATAAGTTTCTTTTGTAGTCTAAAAAATTTAGTGTGCAAACGCAAGTCGGATTCTTACGAAAAAAACTCGTAACTCCTAAGTAACTCGTTGTAACCTCAAATAAATCAAGAGGTTAAAAATTGAAAATTTCGAGTTACTTTCTTTGAAAAAAATTCGCCGATGGCGTACTGAACGCGCTACTCAGCGTTATTGTTGATTCAAAAAATCCCCCTGTTTCCCCCTTTTCAAGGGGGATTACCACGCTCTTATTCCCCCCCTTGAAAAGGGGGCGAGGGGGATTTCTTTTATTTTCTTTTGGAAATACTGAAATTGCAAAAAAAACGCTGTGTAGTTACAAAAACTCTTCAATTGTTCTCCCCACAATTTTTTTCTACATTCCTGTATGAACTTTCTTCTTGCACCCAACGCAATGAAAGGCGCACTCTCTGCGCTTCGTATTGCGCAAATAATGGAAAGAGAGTTGTCAGGTTTTAAAAACCAGACGACTCTTCTTTGTCCAATTGCCGATGGCGGCAATGGCACTCTTGATTGTTTGATCTCAGCGCTCGGCGGAACAATAATTGAAACAGAAGTAAGCGGAATTATTTCTTCCGAAAAAATTTCCTCGCGGTACGGAATCCTTCCCGACAACACAACAGCAATCATCGAATCTGCCGAAGCAATTGGATTGCACAAAATTTCTCCATTTCTATCACCATCACCGGAAACAATTGCTCATGCTTCATCACGCGGTCTGGGCGAGTTGATGAACCATGCAATCGGGCGCGGCTGTACTAAACTTATTATCGGTCTCGGCGGCAGCGCTACAAACGACGGGGGCGCGGGAATGGCGCGTGTCTTGGGATTTGAATTGTTGGATAGTAATGGAGAAGAAATAAAAGATGGCGCATTAAATTTAGTGCGACTTGCAAAATACAACCCCACCCTTCCCTCCCCTACAAGGGGAGGGTTAAGGATGGGTCAGATTACAATACTTGCCGATGTTAAAAATATTTTATTGGGCGAACATGGCGCAACATATACTTTCGCAAAACAAAAAGGAGCAAGCGAAGAACAGCTTCCATTGCTCGAATCCGCATTGAAAAATTTTGCCGATGTAGTAGAAGAAAAAATCGGAAAAGAATTTCGCAACATTCCCGGTAGCGGTGCAGCTGGCGGTTTAGGATTTGGATTGATGGCATTGTGCAATGCAGAAATTGTTTCGGGGATTGATTTTATTCTCGATGCGATTCGGTTTGATGAAAAACTGCACACATGCGATTGTGTCATTACATCCGAAGGGCAGTTGGATGAACAGACATTATTTGGAAAAGGAATATTTGGCATTGTTCAGCGGGCAAAAAAATATAATAAGCCGGTACACGCATTTGTCGGGCGGATACAAGGTGATACAGAAAAATTACAGCATCAACTCGGTCTTGCCTCGCTCATCGAAATTTCTCCGAAGCATACGCCGACAGAACAGGCGATGAACAATGCAGAAGAATTATTAATACATGCTGTAAAAATTTTTGCAGCTAAGTTGATAGAGAAAAAATAATTGCGGCTTCTTATCTTGTTCAGAATAAAAAACCTCCTTAGTTTTCATCCTTCATCCTTCATCCTTCATCCTCATCCTTCTTTAAAATGTTCTCCACATCAACCCAGAAGCGGTTTCATTGACATTAAAACCATTGTTGGATATATTAGTGCTGTAAGAGATTTTCTTCTGTCTCCCATGTTCCCATTGTTACACAATTCACGCTCCGAAGTCCCTTCGGGAAAGTGTCCCAAAGGGATCCTCCAAAGGAGTCCTTTGGACATTCGGGAATGGCTTCGCTCATATTTTTACTCAACGCGTCATGGCATCTGTTTCTCTTGATAAAGATTCTCAAAAGAAGTTAATCGGCGAATATTTAAAAGCCGCGGATAGGTTTATCAAGTCCACAGAGTACACAAAAGCGTTGGATGAAGTTTCCAAAGCATTGGCATTGGAACAAAACAATATGTATGCGTTGGCATATAAGGATCGGATAAAAGCCGCACTTGATGCGTTGGAAAAAAAAGAGGAAGAAGAAAAAATAAAAAAAATTGCAGCCGATAAACAACCGATAGTAAAACCGGAAGAAAAAATTTCTGCTGCTTCTACAACGCACTCTCAATCACAACCTCAACCCCACAGCGCGCCATCCTCTCCAACAACGAAAGCAACAACACAACAGTTGAATGACGACCTTCTTGCACAAATAAAAAAAGAAGCGCATGATGCTGCTGAAAAAAAATCAGAAGCACGCATTGAAGCATTACGTCAGGAATTTGCACAGACACAAAGCAAATTGCAGCAGGAAATTGTTAAGCTGACAGCTCAGGCAAAGTCGTCAAAAGAAAATGAAACAACAAAAACGGAAACAGCTTCGGGCGGAAAGACGCTGCAAGAGCAAAGTGAAAACGTGCTGCGACTGATGTTCAAGCAAGCGTGGCAAGATGGAGTGATAACCGGAGAAGAACGCGCATTGTTGGTTGTGTTAAAAAATGCAATTGAAATGACGGAAGAAAAATTCAGCGCGCTTGAAACAGAATTTAAGAACGAAGCATATTATCAAGCATTGCGCGAAGTGTGGTCGGATGGTATTGTCAATCCACAGGAAGCAGAATTTTTGGAAACTCTCCGCGAGCGATTACAAATTTCTGCTGAACAACATTTTACCTACGAAAGCCGGTTACGAAAAGAATTGCAAGGAAAAAAATAATTTTTTTGTACACAGAGAATTTACACAAGAGCGACTTACTTCAGCGGTGAGTTGCTCTTTATGTTTGTATCGAGAAGTAAAATTTCTTTGCCGCCGCACTCAAAACTTCCGTTGACCATCACGTTATTTTTCTCTACCATAGCACAAAATTAGAACACTACTGCAATTTGCCGGACATTTTCTAACTATATTTTCTCCACACAATTACTCCGCTCCATATTCCATTCAATACAATCAGAGAAAAAAACAGGTACAGCCAAACATTCTGAGAGATCAAACACAACGTCAGCACAATATGCTCAGTTCCCAATCCGAGAAATCCGCCAAGCAATAACCCGATTTTATTTTGATACCACACTTCATCATCGAACTGTTTTTCTTTTCTGCACCACGCATCAATCGTGTGCATCAGCCTATCTTGCCAGCCATACAGGAATAAAAATAATGTATGCAGGCGAAGCGTGAATGTATCTTCATCTTCTTCAAAAGAAAATTCTTCGCTCACGCGATTATTTAAATATTTTTTTTGCTGATGAAGAAATGACGTTTGATAGTACACATGGTACGAGACACGGAGATTGATTGAAATAAAAATGCCGGCGCCGATCAGCACAGAAAAAAGAAACGAGTTGCCGCTGTGAAGAAGAAAGAACGTGATGCCGCCGCTTAAAAACAGATTCGCAATAAAATCGCCGAGTGAATCGTAGAATCTGCCGCGTCTGCTGAATTGTTGTTTTGCGCGCGCAAGTTGTCCATCAGCTGAATCAAAAATATCTTTGAGGTAGAAACAGAGCGCACTCCACAACAGAGACGGTTCACCAAGTGGTAAAAATTGTGCCAGCAACAAACCGCCTGCAATACCAAAGAGTGTGGAAATCAACGTCAATTGATTTGGCGTTATCGGCGTACGATATAATACAAAAACAATTGCGCCGGCAATCGGACGCTGTAGATAAATATTTACCGGCTCGTCGGAACTATCAGATTTTATGGAATTTTTGTAGGAATACATCATGTCTCTATCATCAGAATAAAAACGACAAGCATGGTTTTGTTATCGCTGAAAAAGTCATTGCGAGGAGGTACGCTTCAGCGTACCGACGAAGCAATCTTCAATTCTCAAAAAAAGATTGCTTCGTCCCGATAAACAACATCGAGACTCGCAATGACCATACTACAAACACGCTATTTTTCTAAAACAAATACTCGTTGCGCCATTTCGTAATCTTCTATTGTATCAATTTCTATACAACGCAATGTGCCAAGATCAACCGCGTGCAGAACTTCCCCATCATCAATCATTTCTTGAAATGATGCTTCGTAAAATTCCGTTGTGCGTTGCTCGTGCATAATTCTTTTCTTCAGTGTTGTAAAAAGTTTTTTTGTTGTAGCGCGCGAAAATTTTTCAATGCCGACTGATTCTCCAAATGCTTCATTCGATGCAACTTCTTTTCCTATCTGAAGAATTTGATTTTGTTTATTGATTGATACTTTGATCTCTTCGCTTCCGAATACACCATTTGTTCGCACTGCGGCACAATTATTATGATGATGAGAAGAGTGTACCACGCGCGAAAGCACTTCGTTATCAAAAACAATGTCGCTGTCTAACAAAAGAAATTCGTTTTCACCAATAAATTCTTCAGCAAGAAGAAGTGAAGAAGCATTGTTTGTCGTTGCAAAATGTTCATTGAAAATAAAATGGATAGTAGCTGAAGAAAAATTCTTACGTACATATCTGCAAATTTTTTCTTCACAAAACCCGGTTACGATTGCAATCTCGTTGCAAGCGTGCGCATGTAACGCAGAAAGCATTTTCGAGAGAATGGTCTGCGCGCCAAGCGGAAGCAAGCATTTCGGTGTTTCATCGGTAAGCGGACGAAGCCGGGTTGAAGTGCCGGCGGCGAGTATTACGCAGCGCATATTAGTCTGTTGTTGATTGAATTTTTTGTGAATGGTATTGCTCAACCGCAGTAAGCAATGCAGAATTTTGTTCCGGTATTCCAATGGTAATGCGTACGTACCCATGCAATTCTTTTTCAGAAAAAGTTTTTATCGCAACTCCATGATCAGATAAAAATTTCTGCATTGAATGCGCATCGCCGTTCAGAAATTTCACTAAAAGAAAATTTGCTTCGGAGGCAAACACGTTGCTTGTTTGTGTTGAAGAAAATGCTGCTGCTATTCGCACACGCTCTTCAGAAATTTTCTGCGCCATTCCAGAATAATATTCTTCGTTGCGCAACGCAGCCAATGCTACAAGCTCCGAAAGCGTGTTATACCCGAGATAACGTTTGCTGTACGTTTGCAGAGTAGAAAAATTTTTTCCGATACAGCTATATCCGATACGCAATCCGGCAAGCGCGTAGAGTTTGGAAAACGTCCGCAGCACTGCAAGATTCGGATATTCATGCACAAGCTGCGGTACGGCTGTTTGAGATTGTTGAGTAAACCCAAAATATGCTTCATCTAAAATGATAAGCGTATCACGACATTCGTTTGCAATTGTTTTCAACTCTTCAAATGAAAGACTGTTTCCTGTCGGATTATTCGGCGACGCCATCAATAAAAGTTTTGGTTTATTTTTTTTCACAAGTGAAATGATCACTTCACTATTATACACGAAAATATTTGTATGGCGCGTCAATTTTTGCTCAAGCGGATATTCCACAACCGTTCCGCTCACTTCGAGTGCAACAGATTTGTAATACCACCACGAGTATTGCGGCACCATCATTATTTCACCTGCGGAAAGATAGCAATGCACGATTTGTTTCAACATATCTTCGCTGCCATAACTCAGCAATATCTGTTCTTCAGGAAGAGATAATTTTTCCGCCAGTGCTTCTGAAAGAATACTTTTCACACCGCGCGTAAAATCGCGTGTGTATGTTGTGAGCAATGCCGGCGAAGCGGTGCGAAGAATGTTCAGACATTCCGGTGCAGGTCCAAAATGATTTTCGTTGCGATCAAGGTAGATCATAATTTTTTAAGTATAAGTTTTTCTTTGATGAAAACAAACCGCGTTATTAAAAAGTTCTTCTTGAAATATTCTTTGTATAGGGCATCTCTAAAAACATTGTCGTCATTGCGAGGGAGCGAAGCGACCGAAGCAATCTTTCAATTAAAAAGAAAAAAACGAGATTGTCCCGAAGGGATCCCTTTGGGACAATGACTTTTTCAGTGAGAACTAAGTAAGAAAAATCGTGAAGAGTTTTAAAACGCCTGAAGGGTTGACTATTCCAAGTTCAGAGTTTATCTTTATTACAGTTAAATTTTAATTTTACAACAATTTTTACTTAATGAAGAAACTTTTTACCGTTACTATTGCATTATCCTTTCTTTCGTTTGCACCGCGCGGACATTTTATAGAAGAGCGTCCTGCTGTGTCGGCATCTGAAAAAGTTTCCGATGCACCATTACTTCTTTCTTCCGGCGAACTTCTCAAAGCCGGGCAGCTTGATAATTTATTTGACGAACTTCATGCTCGGAATAAGTTCAATGGCGCTGTCTTGGTTGCCGAGCAAGGCAGAATTATTTTTAAAAAAGCGTACGGCTATTGTGATGCACAAAAATTGGAACCGATTACCACGTCATCTGCATTTCAACTTGCTTCGGTTTCAAAAACATTTACATCAACCGCAGTGCTCATGCTGTGCGACAGCGGCGTTGTTCAACTTGATGCGCACGTGAAAGAGTATCTTCCTGAGTTTCCATATCCTTCTATTACAGTGCGGCAACTGCTTACACATCGTTCCGGTTTGCCGGATTATATTAAACTGAGCAAGCGATATTGGGATGAAAATATTCCTATGTCGAATGAAGACATGCTGCGTATGTTTGTTCAGCGCAAACCACGATTGGTATTTTCACCGGATACACGATTCAAATACTGCAACACAAATTTTGCAATGCTTGCTTTGATTGTAAAGCACGTTGCGCACGTGCCGTTTGATGAATTTGTTCAACACAGAATTTTCGATCCGTTGGAAATGACTCATTCGTTTGTGTATTCCAAAGTCAACACTCCCGATGCACCGAGCGATGTTGTTGGATTGCGTCGTACGCGCAAAGGTTTGTATGAAGCGGAAAATACCTATCTCAACGGCGTTGTGGGAGATAAAGGTGTGTATTCAACAGTGGAAGATTTGTTTAAATTTGATCAAGCGTTGTATACAGAAAAACTAGTTCGTCAATCAATATTAGCACAAGCGTTTGCACCCGGAAGCAAAGAATTTAAAAGCGATAAAAAAAATTACGGGCTTGGCTGGCGTATCAAACAAACAGAGAATGAAAAAATTGTCTATCACATGGGATTGTGGGGCGGCTTTCACACGTGCTTTATGCGTTTCTTGAACGAACAAAAAACAATTATCATTCTTAACAACAGAGACAAGGAGCGCATCTTTCCAATTGTAGCTAAGATGAATTCGTTACTTTCGCCGAACGAAGAAGAATAAAAATTTTATACAATCTTCATCTTCATCGTTACTTCATTCCCCTTTTTGTTATAGCGTACCGATTCCATTAATGTCTTCATCAAAAAAACTCCGCGACCGCCGGAGCGCAGCAGATTTTCTTCGTGCAACGGATTCGGTAATGCGTCCGGTGTAAATCCTTCCCCTTCATCTTTCACCTTCACTGTCAACATGTGTCCGCGTACGTTGCACGTTACGGTTACACGTTTTGCTTCGTCTTGTTTGTTTCCGTGAATAATACAGTTGTTCACCGCTTCTGTTATAGCAACCAACAACGCATGAAGCTTCTCTTCGCCAAGATGCACAGAGGTATTAAGATCCAGAAAAAAATTTTCAACATTATGAATCTGTTTTGTTGAACTAGAAAGAGTAAGCCGGAACGTATGTGTTTTTTGTTTCACAGTTGAAATATGGTTTGTCATGGTTGATGTTAAAAACGGTACCGTATATTCATAGTAACATTCGAAAGTTCGCGCAACGGAATATCAGAGCGACGCTGAAATTCTTTCCAGCCGCGAAATTCAACCAACGAATCGTTCGAAAGTGTAATCAGAAAAACTGCCGTTGGTCCTGCACTAAAATAATCATTTTCAAACACACGTTCGTTATGTAAATATTGGAACCGCGTTTGCGCAAACGAACGAAAGCCGAGCGCAATCATTGCCTTCGTCTTAAATGTGTAGCGAATTTGCGGAGAAAAAGTTGCTTCATGTACATACTGCTGCGGTCGTTCCGAAAATTCGCTCCACTTTAATTCTCCGCGTTCGTACAGGCGCAGATTAAAAAAAACATCCACACCAATGCGCGGCGACATATCATACGAGGATGAATCTAAAAATGCAAATTGACGGTACGAATAACTTTTCACCGATGGAATCAGCGATTCGAAATCGAACGCAGTATAATTTGCCAATACTTCAAAAGAATTGAAAGACGATAGATTGACAGCAGGAGTGTAATAGAACTCCGGTGAAAGGCGAAAAATTCTGTTCCAACTATTGTTCGCGCTTTTATCTTTGAAAAGATAGACTGTGTGCGCAAGAATTACTTCGGCTGCAAACGACGCGGTAAAAAAACGGCTAAATGTGTGTTCGTTACGCATGGAATAATTCATTGCCAACTCATCGCGATCGTCGGTGTTGAGCGAATCAGGAGTATCGTACCGCAATACATTGACTGAACCATTTGCCGTAAATGCATCGAGTGAAGTGATGTGAGTGAACAACGTGCCGCGCAATGTTGTTCGCAGTGCCGTATTATTCAATCGCTGTTCCTGTTGCGTGCGATTCTCTTGAAAATTTTTATCCACACCATCAATGGTTTCGAGCAAGTGTCTTTCATCGCGCTCGCCAACCGATATGCCAAGAAGTGCAAGTGTGCTCTCGTCGTTGTAGCGAACATCGAACGCACCTTCAAGTCGTAATTCTTGCACAGAAGTATTGAATGGAATATTCTGCAATACGGAAAAATTTTTGTAACGAATGGCGTTGGCAATTTTGCGCGAATCAATTGATGTGGTAATCAGTGTAGAAAAATTTTTTGACACAATATACCGCAACACATTTTGCACGCCAAGTTGTAATTCGGAACGTGAACGAATATTAGACGTAACGCCGAAATTTTTTTTCACCGAATCATCCGCCGGCACATAAAAATCCCAGCGATTATTTTGCCAACGAAAGCGAATGCTATCCGTGGCATCATCAGAAAAATATTTTTGAAAAAAAACATTGGCGGCATTGTTACGAAACTGACGGGGTGAAAGTGCGCTTTCATTCAGGCGAAATGAATAAGCGGTACGAAAATCTGAGAGATACAATGTGTCTGCGCTAGAAAGAAATTTGTAACTGAAACCTTTATCGCTATGCTGCTCTTGTTTATCGAAGCGCACGCCAAGCAGCGGCGTAAAATTGATCCGCTGCCATGGCGAGTACGAGACCCCTGCCATTGCCGTGTGGATGCCGGCGTTACTCACTCCCAGCGATTGATTATCCGACAGAACAAACGATTGTGTCTCAGCACGGAAAGCAAGCGGCTGCAATAGCGTGTGCGAATATGAAAGCATCAAATTATTTTCATCGCGCAACGATTGGTTGTCGCGTTTAATAACCGAAGAAGAAAACATATCCTTAAAGAAGAGCGAGTATGTTTCGTTTTTTTCTGCGTACGCTGTGTTGAGATTCCACAAATACGTGAAAACATTTTTTTCAAAGCCGAGCGATGCTGCATTAGAATCACGTGATGAGGCAGAAGCCGTGCGATTAAATTCCGTTTGAGCGTAGAGAGAGTGTTCAAAAAGCAAACAACACATAACAATGAACTTCCAATGTGTTGTTTGTTGCGCACTATTGAACATCCATTTGCTCATTCAAAATTTTTAAGATAAAAAAAAGTAACTACTCACCCCAAAATGTTAGTCGCAGAATTTTTTGCAGAAATTTAAATAATTTAGTAAAACATTAACCACAGATGGCACAGAAAAAACACGGATTCGCACAGAGAAGTTAAATATTTTAATCCGTGATTCGCCGCGGCGAATATTTCCGTGTCATCCGTGGTTAAAGGTTATTTTTTTATTACAAAAAATTAAAACAAATCGTGACGCGAATAGTGTGGAACGTAGCCCAGCATTCGCCGTGCTTTCTCATGAGAAATAATTGCCTGCGCACCGGAAAAATTTTCGTTGAATGATGTTGTTGCAGGATAAGAGTGATGCACTAATTCACGCGAATCCTTTTCTACCCAATTTTCTTTTGCGGTGATAAAAAATTGTTCGTGTAATGCATCCAAATCTTTTTCAACAGCAAGGCGGTGCGCTTGTGCAACATCAAACACATGCACATACGTCCAAAGATTTTTATGCCACTGCTGATATTCTGCAACAAGTTGTTTGTAAAAGAGAATTTCTTTTTCCTCAGGCACCCAAATCCATGGCTCGCGTAAACAGACAGTACGTATTCCGTACTGTGCGGAATATGTTCTGCAAATTTGTTCGCCGATCACTTTACTGAGTCCATACGGGTCTTGCGGACGAAGCGGATGTCGTTCATCAATCGGAATATATTCCGGCGACATGCTGTTTTTCGTAAACGCAAATCCTAATGTAGATTCACTGGAAGTGAACACAACTTTTTGTATGCCGTTGCGCGCCGATGCCTCCAACACATTAAACGTGCCGTTCACATTCAGATGAAAAACTTTTTCTGCCGGGTCGTTCAGCGGATGCGGGATACCTGCCATGTGAATCACTGCATCATATCCTTTCAGCGCAGCAGTAACATCTTCCAGATTTAAAACATCAGTGTGATGAAAACGAACGGTGTTTTGTTTTGGCTCTTGAATATCGAGAACGCCAACGGTGTGGTGATGTTGAAGCAATTCATCAACAACATATTTGCCGACAAGTCCGCTGCCGCCTGTAACGAGAATTTTCATAATCAGTAGTATAGAATAGTTGAGTAGTTTGTTGTGTGTAAAATATATCCTTTTCTATCTAAAAAGTGAAGAAGAATTGACTTGTTGCTTTACACAGAGGTGAGCAGTTATTAATAATTGCGTTGACTTTCGTTCACCAAAGGATTAATTTTGTAATAGTTGATTAAAACATTAATATTATATCTCTTCCAAGATATTTACATTGCATTTAATCGAAAGAATTCCTCGACGCTTGCGTCGGGGTGATTTATTTTTGATGGTGAAATGTCTGCCTTCATACAAGTTATGCGGGAAGTTTTTTAGAATCGAAGAAGACAATATTATTAATGAAGCAGCCATTTCTGATCAGGAAAAATGAAATACTCATTTCTATATATTTTATTTTTTATTGTTAAAACATTATTTCACCAAAATAATATCCTATCTCAAACTAAATGGGAACCGCTTGGTCCCTTTGGCGGTACGGTAAGATTTCTGGTGAGCGACGGGAAAAATTGGGTATATTCCGGAATTGAAGGATCGGGTATTTTTCGATCGTCGGATGAAGGGAGAAAATGGGAACCTATCAACAACGGTTTGCCCGGTAACGAACTCTATTCATTTTGTATTGCACCCGATGGTAGAATTTTTTGCGGCGGAGAGAACATCCTTGCTGTTTCTGCTGATCATGGAAATCAGTGGAAACTTATTTCAACGAAACCATCGAACAGTACGATCACCAATATTTTAGTACTCCCCGACTCACAAATATTTCTTACGTATACTTATAATTATATTAACATTCCAGTGCGTTCTACAAATAATGGTGTTACGTGGAAGAACATCACAGGTATTCCTGGGGGGGGTGGAAATGTAACAAAAATTGAACGTAGCTCCGACACAACAGTTATTATTGGAACTGATGGCCAAGGTATATTTCAAATTAATCCCAAAGTGGACACCGTTGTTTCATTAAATTATAATTTACTGAAAGCAGATAGAGGTCCATATCCTTATTATGAATGTTCCGGTTTTGTTGTCCTTGATGACGGTACTATTCTTCTTTCATATTTTTATGCCCTTCGTTCCCTGTCTCCACAAGCAAAGCAATGGATAAGAACGCCATCTTCATTTTTCTATGATTATCTCTTTAAAGCAAAAGATTCGCTTCTCTATGGATATCATTATTTTAAATTAGTTGAGAGCAAAGATCTCGGCAAAACGTGGACTGAAATATCTGTTTCGGAGCAAACCAACAGTGCGATGTTTTTCACCAAAATAAATAATTCATTTCTGATTGCACGACGAGCGGGATTTTGGAGATCCGACGACAATGGAAAAAATTGGAATGCATCAGATAATGGAATAGTTCGTAGTGATATCAATTGCGTTTTTGTCACATCGATGAATTCGGTAATCATCGGTACTGCTCACAGTGGTTTATTTCGAAGCACAGATCTTGGAAAAAATTGGTCTAACTTGTTGTTCCCACCACCCGGCGGTTCAGGAGATTATATTGTCTCAGTGAAAAGTAATTCAAAAAAAACACTCTTTGCTGCATCAATGGGAGCCACCAACAGCATTTGGCAATCAACAACAGATGGTGAATCATGGAGTCAGACCTCTTTCAATGATTCAAACTTAACTCACGGAGTTGCTCTTGTGATAACTGATATGCTTATCAATCCTCAGGATGAAATTATTGTATCTGGGTTTACAAGGTTTCAGGATTCTTTAAGTGGTATTTTTAAATCAACCAACAGTGGCAATACATGGAGGCGAGTTTTTACAGTTCCCCAAAATAGTGCCGCTCGATCGTTTCTGCTCATTGATGATAGTGTAGTGATCATGGGAAGCAACTCCAATGGATTCTTCCGTTCGACAGATCTTGGATCTACGTGGATTTCGATAAAAGGAACGAACGGCGTTAATCAAATCATTTCAATCGTTCAAGATTCTTCGTCTATTATTCTTGCTGCAAGTTTGGGATCAGGAATTATACGTTCGACGGATAAGGGTATGACTTGGAATCAAGCAAATGTTGGTCTCACCAATTTGGTTGTTCGCACCATATCTAAATTACCGAATGGAATGTTATTCGCAGGGACAGAAAAAGGAGGATTTGTTTCACAAGATCATGGTCTTTCATGGACGGGAGTTACAACCTCTGTTCCTTTTGGAACTGTAAGGTCTGTATTTGTTGATTCTGACGGAAATATATACTTAGTGACTGATGCCGGTCTTTATAAAACTTTATCAATATCAATTACTTCATTCTATAACACAAAAAATCCAATATTACCGAGCGATATATATTTATCCCAAAATTTCCCCAATCCGTTTAATCCGACAACAATGATTAGTTATAAAATACCAGTAAATAGTCAAGTGTCTTTAAAAATTTATGATGTGCTTGGGAAAGAAGTGGTAACATTGGTGAATGAAGTAAAAGAAGCGGGAACGTACTCCGCACAGTTTGACGGTGCAAAACTTTCGAGTGGTGTGTACTTCTATACATTGCAAGCAGGAAAATTTATAGAAACGAAGAAATTATTGCTAACGAAGTGAGTAGTTGAGCAGTTAGTAGTTGAGTAGTAAGATCGAACGCCCGAGTTCAGAAAATTGAATTCGGGCGTTTGTATTTTCATTTGATATTTTTTCTCTTTACCAATTTCTATCTAATAAGTGAAGAAGAATTGACTCGTTGCTTTACACAGAGGTGAGCAGTATATTTAGTTGTCCCTTAAAAAGTCTTATGTACAAAGTGATGCCATGAGTTTGTTTATCAAGAACGTGAAAATTTGAATTATTTCTAAATCATTTTATTACACTCATGGCATCACTCGCATTTTTTAAGGCTCGACTATTTAATAGAGAAACCCTGCAGCATGTGTACAACCGATAGATTTTTGCTTGGAGAAAAAGACGTATGCGTAGTGTTGTGATAGCATTTGTGTGTGTAGTAGTATCGTCTGCATTATTTTCGCAAGAGCAGACAAAAAAATATTGGATTTATTTTACTTCTAAAACCCAACCAGCATTTTCAAAATCCGCATCAGAAACAAATGTTGCGCAGGTGCTTGGAATTTCGGAACGCGCGCTGAAGCGCAGAGCCAAAGTAACATCATCAATTATTTCCGAAGAAGATATTCCTGTTTCACAAACATATATTCAGCAGATCGAACAGCTTGGCGTGCGGATTGAAAATGAATCGCGCTGGTTCAATTCGGTTACAGCGTACCTCACACCCGATCAGCAGAGACGCGTTGCACTACTTCCGTTTGTGAAAGAGATGATTCCGGTACGAACATTCCGTTACAAAAAACTTCCGCCTGCGGAAGGCACATTAGAAAAAAGTTTTTTACCAACGATCAATCAAAAATATAATTACGGTTCATCGCTTGCACAAATGCAATTGATTAATTCCGTTGCTGTGCACAACATCGGCATTACAGGACGCGGTGTATTGGTAGGAATGTTGGACACCGGATTTCGATGGAAAGTTCATGAAGCATTGCAAAAATTGAAAGTGATTGCTGAGTACGATTTTATCAATAAGGATTCCATAACAGCAAACGAGGCGAACGACGCTTCTAATCAAGATTCTCACGGTACGTCAACAATGTCTCTCGTCGGCGGATTTAAGGACGGCTCTCTCGTGAGTCCCGCATTCAATGCAAATTTTATTCTTGGAAAAACAGAATACGTTCCGACTGAAAAAAATATTGAAGAAGATAATTGGGTTGCCGCAATTGAATGGATGGAACAAAATGGCGTTGACGTAGTAAGTAGTTCTCTCGGTTACAGCGAGTTTGATACATTACAGAGAAGTTATGTGTATGCGGATATGAACGGACGAACGGCAACGACAAGCAAAGCCGCAGTGATCGCCGCACGTAAAGGTGTTGTCGTTTGTAACGCGATGGGAAACGAAGCAAATAGCGCGTGGCATTTTCTTACATCGCCTGCGGATGCAGACAGCATTATTTCTGTCGGTGCAGTGTCAAGTTCCGGAAATGTTGCATCATTCAGTTCTGTGGGACCAACAAGTGACGGGCGAACAAAACCGGATGTTGTGTCTCACGGAGTTGCAACGTATTGTGCATCTCCGGGCAAATCATCGTACTATTTTCCTTCCGGTACATCAATGGCAACTCCACTGACGGCAGGTGTTGCCGCGCAAATTCTTTCCGCGCATCCGGAACTCACTCCGATACAAGTGCGCGATGCGTTGCGCAACACGGCAAGCAATGCAAAGAAACCAGACAATTCAATCGGGTGGGGAATTATTGATGCATACAAAGCAATATTATATCATGGAATGGTAATCAGCACAGATGCGGAGATTACGTTGAATTCCGACAGCAATTATTCAATCGGGATGTTTGTTGTATCACCCAAAGTTATTTTTAAGGATTCTATAAAATTATTTTTTTCAACGAACAACGGAACAACTTTTACTTCCGTGCTAATGATACTGAGCGGCATTGTTGATTCAACAACATACTCAGGAAAGTATATTGCCATTATTCCAAAACAAATGGCAGGTGCGAAAATACGATTTTATGTTTCCGCTATTGATTCAACGAACAAAGTACGCAAAAGTCCGTTCAACGCACCAACAGAATTATTTGATGCTGCATCTGGGTTAACAATTGTCATCGAAAAAAATATTCCTGTTGCTTTTATGTTGCAGCAAAATTATCCGAATCCGTTTAATCCGACAACAGTGATTAGTTATCAAATACCAGTGATCAATCATGTAACATTAAAGGTGTATGATGTTATTGGAAGAGTAGTTGCAACATTGGTGAATGAACAACAGCAAACCGGTTACTATACAGTTCAATTTTCAACTGCTCATTTTCAATTGTCAAGCGGGGTATATTTTTACCAACTGCGCGCAGGTAATGTAGTTGAAACAAAAAAAATGTTGATGACAAAATGATTCGCCGCGGCGAATCATTTTGTCAGAAATCCCGCGCTGTTTGCGGAATGCTAACAAAATAAGATTTGTAATTTTACACACACTGATGCCATCACTTGAAGTGATTCGCCGCGGCGAATCAGTACGTTACAGACTGCAACCATGATAAATGTTAAATAGCAAATCTCGTGTCCCTCACCCTTCAATCTTCGTGGTATATATTTTTTTTGTGTGCATGCAGCGCCATTGCATTGTCGTGGTATATGTATCGTAGCACGGTACCGCCAATTTCAATACAAAAAAAAATATTGTTGATTGCACTACGCAGTCTTGCGCTCACGCTGTTGTTGCTTGCGGTCTATGAACCGCTTCTGAAAATATTTTCTTCTTTTGTGGAACGCCCCACTGTTGCGGTGCTCATAGATAATTCGCTCAGCATGTCTTTGAATGATGCAAGCGGCAGCCGCGAACAGCAGCTTCGTGCTCTGCTTGCGCAAAAAGAATGGAATACACTTGCGCAATCTTCCAATGTGCAATTATTTGCTTTTTCATCTTCGTTACAACCAGTATCGAAAGAATCGTTGCTGTTGCGCGGAACAACTACCGACATTACTTCTGCACTTCAAAAAATAAAATCCACATCAGGGCAAAAACTTTCCGCAGTGGTACTGTTGAGCGATGGAAATTACAACTCCGGTTCAAATCCGTTGTATGAAGCGGAAAAATTTCCTGCGCCGATCTTGGCAGTTGGCATTGGTGATTCAACCGAACAAAAAGATATTCTTGTTAAAAATCTTTCCGTCAATACAATTGGATATATGCATTCCATTATTCCTGTTGATGCAACGTTGAAAAGTTCAGGCATTACATCCGCGCAAGTGCGTGTAGAATTGTTGGAGGATGGAAAAAAAATTGATGAATACAACGTGTCGCTCACATCGCGCGAACAGACCGCCGAATACGCAGTGCATTTTTCGTACACTCCTGCAATCGATGGTATTAAAAAAATTACCGCGCGCGTTCAATCAGTTGAAGGAGAAATTACAGAGAAGAACAACAGCAAATCTGCAACGATAAAAATATTGAACAACAAAATGCGCATTGTGCTGCTTGCCGGCACGCCAAGCGCGGATGTTTCTGCCTTCATGCAAGTATTGCGAAGCGATGAAAATACCGATGCGCAATTATTTCTTCAACAGCCAAATGGAGAATTAGCCACGCTTGCACAAGAAAAAAATTTTACACGCGCACTTTCCGGAAGCTCGTGCATTATTCTGTGCGGGTTCCCGACTGCGTCAACACAATCGTCTGTCATTCAAACGCTGCGAGATGCCGTAGAAAAAAATTCTCTTCCGTTGCTTTTTGTTGCGAGCAGAACTCTTGATTGCAACAAGCTTCGAACAATGGAACCGTTGTTGCCATTTACAGTAACATCATCCGCAATCAACGAACAATCGGTCTTCCCTTCTCTCATCGCTGAACAACAAACCTCGCTGCTTCTTTCATCGCAAGAAGAAAAATTTTCGCCTGCCGTATGGGAGCAATTGCCTCCGGTGTATTCATCGCTGAATACATTCAAAGCAAAACCCGAAGCTGTTGTACTTTCAAAAACAAAAATACAAAACATCACACTCGATTCTCCGTTGCTGCTGATGCGCAATATCGGCACAACAAAATCGTTTGCCATTCTTGCGTATGGTGTGTGGCGGTGGAATTTAATCGGCGGAGCGGATGACGCGACTAAGAATTTTTTTTCACATTGGATTTCTACCGTTGTGCGATGGTTAGCAACGCGTGAAGATGAAAAGTTTTTTAAAGTTGAACCGGAAAAAGAAAATGCTGCACACGGCGAACCAGTCCGCTTCTTCGGACAGGTGTATAACCAGAATTACCAACCGATAGAAAACGCAGACGTACAGATAGAAGCATTCACCACAAAAAATGCGGAGCGGTACAAAACGACATTGGTTTCAATTGGTGCGGGACGGTACGAAGGAAATTTTGAATTGCTGCAAGAGGGTGAATATTCATACAAAGCAACTGCAACACATCACGGCACCACTGTGGGAACTGTGCAAGGAAAATTTTCTGTCAGCGAACAATCCGCAGAATTTGCCGATACAAAAATGAATAAAACATTGCTCGAACAGATTGCCGGCGCATCCGGAGGAAAATATTTTGATGCAAAAAATTCCGGTGCTCTTTTTCAGCAACTTCTTTCTCAATCAAGAACTCCAACAATAAGCACTTCAACACAAGAATTTGAATTGTGGAATCTTCCGTTACTCCTTTCATGTATTGTTCTGCTTTTTGGCATCGAGTGGTTCATCAGAAAACGGAGCGGCATGTTGTAGTGCTTCAGGTAGTGCTTCAGGTAGTGCTTCAGGTAGTGCTTCAGGTAGTGCCCTAATTTGAAACTGTTTATTTTGTATTTTTTACCGATAATAAAACTAACGATATCCTGCATTGCGTTTTAATGAAACTATTATTAACATTTGTTTAAAATTAGTGCTCACACAATTAATCCAAGCATATTCTCTGTTTCACAACCGATGAGCGGATACTCAATAGATAATCTTCCTCCGCTTGCGCCAACAGCACCTTCAAGCAATAAAGGTATTGGCAATTCTTGGATTGTAAGTTGGAGTGCTGTCAAAAATCAATTTAACGATTTCAAACAATATGCAATTTATCGTTCAGAAAATCCGAACAGCACGCCGAGTCTCGCAACAAAATTATCTGACGTGAGAGATACCATGTACACTGACAACACGGTACTAAATGGCAAAACATATTATTATAAAATTACATCAGTTGATTATTCCGGAAATGAAAGTGAACCAGCAACTGTAACCGCGAATATTACATCCGTGAATAAAGAAAATAATTTAATTCCTGATATCTTCGGATTGGGACAAAACTTTCCGAATCCGTTTAATCCTGTAACAGTGATCAATTATCAGTTACCAGTGAACAGTACTGCAATATTAAAAGTGTATGATGTTCTTGGAAAAGAAATTGTAACTCTGGTGAATGAAACAAAAGAAGCGGGATATTACTCAATTAATTTTGATGCCTCGAAATTTTCGAGCGGAATGTATTTTTACAAACTGCAAGCAGGAAGTTTTGTTCAAACCAAAAAAATTATTTTGACAAAATAGTTTTTGTCGAACCTTAAAAAATCAACTGTGGTAAATGACCGTCACCTTCGAGGTGACGGTCATCGTAGCATGCACACAGCCTTCAGAATTTTTTCCACTTTAATTACAAGATTTCAAGAACAACTTTTTCCTATTCTTGCCTTTCTACAAAAATCTCCGTTAATTAGAACCGAAATAGTTACAGTTTTTTATCATATCAGAATACGGAGAAAATATTTTATGTCTATTATAGATGATGTATGGGCCCGGGAAATTTTAGATTCGCGCGGCAACCCGACTGTTGAAGTTGATGTTGTGTTGGAAGATGGAACAATCGGACGTGCGGCTGTACCAAGCGGCGCTTCAACCGGCGAACACGAGGCGGTTGAGTTACGCGATGGCGACAAAGCGCGTTACCTTGGCAAAGGTGTTTTGAAGGCAGTAGAAAATGTGAACAACACTATTGCCGATGAGCTGATTGGTTTCGATGCGCAAGATCAAGTCGGTATTGACAACATGATGATCGAACTTGACGGTTCACCGAACAAAAGTAAACTTGGCGCGAATGCAATTCTTGCTGTATCACTTGCAACGGCAAAAGCAGCTGCGCAATATTTGGATGTGCCGCTCTATCGCTACATTGGCGGCACAAATGCAAAAGTTCTTCCGACACCAATGATGAATATTATCAACGGCGGTCGCCATGCAGATAACAATGTGGACTTTCAGGAATTCATGATTGTTCCTGCAAACGCTCCGACATTTGCAGAAGCATTACGCATGGGCACAGAAGTATTTCATTCGCTCAAAGGTGTGCTTCACAAAAAAGGATACAACACTGCTGTTGGTGATGAAGGTGGATTCGCTCCGAGTTTGAAATCGAACGAAGAAGCGCTCGAAGTTATCATGACCGCGATCGAAAAAGCCGGCTACAAACCGGGGCACGATGTGTTTATCGCACTTGATCCTGCCGCAAGCGAAATGTATCAGGAAGATGGAACATATCTTTTCTATAAATCCACACAAGAAAAATTTTCTGCCGAACAAATGGTGAACTACTGGAAAAAGTGGATTGAACATTATCCGATTATTTCTCTTGAAGATGGCATGGCAGAAAATGATTGGGATGGATGGAAATTGTTAACCGATACCGTTGGCAAAGATGTGCAGCTTGTCGGCGATGATATTTTTGTTACCAATACAGAAATATTCAATCGTGGAATTGAAAAAGGAATTGCAAATTCAATTCTTATCAAAGTAAATCAGATTGGAACATTGACCGAAACACTTGATTGTATTGAAATGGCAAAACGCGCGCATTACACTGCCATCATCAGTCATCGCTCCGGTGAAACTGAAGATGCAACCATTGCCGATATAGCAGTGGCAACCAACGCCGGACAAATTAAAACCGGTTCAACAAGCAGAACAGACCGCATTGCAAAGTACAATCAACTTCTCCGCATTGAAGAAGAGTTAGATACAACCGGACGCTATGCAGGTTTAGGCGGTTTTAATATAAAGATATAAAAGAAGAGTATTTGAGAATATAGAGGATGTTATATGACTTTTGTTCAAGCAAGAAGATTTGAACATAAAATTCAAAAACTTGAATTGGAATTACAAAAATTAAAATCAAAACTTCAACAAATTGAAATAGAAGATGACTGGGAGAACGATAATCGTGTTGTATCCCTTTTAAAGAAAAGAATAGCGAAGGGTAAAAAAGAACTTTTTTCTCGAAAAACGATTTCATCTGATGAGTTTAGACATCGTTTAGGGATATAATGTTTACGATACAACTTACGTCTCAAACACAAAAGGATATTAAAAGACTTTCTCCAGAAGTTCAAAAATACATTTTTGATAAGATATTTCCTCTGTTAAAGACAAATCCAAAATTTATGGCACAGCGGTTAAAAGGTGAATTGTCATACCTTTGGAAGTATAGATTTTCATTTAAATCAGTAGCATACCGTATTGTGTATGAAATTAGAGAAAAAGAATTAATCGTATTAGTATTTGCCGTTGGAACAAGAGAGAATTTTTATAAGGATCTACGACGAAGAAAATAACACAAAAGGTATAAAGAATACGATAGATCAATAAAATAATCAGTGAATCTATGGCGAGTATATTCACGGGAGATGCTCATGAAAAAAATATTTGTCTGCATCATTTGTTCTTTGGTATTGATTTCATGTAAGAAAAACGCAAGCGGACCATTTGGACCTGCAACTGTAAACTCTGTAACATTTCTTGCTGGAAATTCAAATTCGTACGTTTTGACATTAAAAGATTCTGTAGGAACAACTGCTACATCGCGCAGCGATAGCTTTTCTGTTCGAGTTACTTCAACACAAGAAGTGTTGGGAAACTATAAGAATCTAATATTATTAGAAGCGACAAAGTTAAATAGCAACATTACATTGGAAAAGGTCTGGTATAAATCTGAAAAAGATTCTCTTGTAGAATTAGCATATCAATTTTTGGATTATAACGTTCCAACGGTATTTCCAAAAAGCGGTGTAACTTCCGTTAGTGGTTCGCTCTTGTTTTTGCCACAAACAATAAAAATGTTTTTGAATCACAATGCAAAATTAGATTCTCTACGATGGAGAGATGATGTTAGAATTGTTTACAAATTTCCTCTTACTAAAGGTCAAAAATGGATTTCGTTCAGCAGTCCATTCGTTCAAACAAGAGAAGTAATAGGAGAAGAATTGGTACACGTTCGTGCCGGCTCTTTTTCCTGTATGAAAATTAAATCAACAATCGGCTCTCTATCTTCAGATTCTTTGGAATTTTATGATTATGTTTCACAAGATGGTTTAATTCTGCGCACACTGCACATGAAAGGCGTTGTTACTACGGAAAAAAATCCCGTAGGTGGTGCAATTTATATTGTTGATGAACGCCTCGAACTAATTTCAAAAAAATAATCAGAAAATTTTAACACATACAAACTCTCAACTTTACACATACTCATTATGGCTCAAATAAAATTTGGAACAGACGGCTGGCGCGGTGTTATCGCCGATGATTACACATTTGTAAACGTGAGAAAAGTTGCGCTTGCTACGGCACGTTTCTTTGCAAAGCACAAAAAAGTGAAAAACGGAATTGTGATTGGTTACGATTCACGATTTATGTCGAAAGAATTTGCACATACTTCGGCACAGGTAATCGCCAGTGCCGGTGTGAAGGTGCTGCTTGCCGATAATATTTCTTCCACGCCAATGGTATCGCTTGGCATTGTGAAGAAAAAAGCTGCCGGCGGTATTGTTATTACTGCAAGCCATAATCCGGCAAAGTATAATGGATTTAAAATTAAAGGAGATTTTGGCGGACCGGCACATCCTGAAATGGTCGCAGAAGTTGAAAAATATCTTGCGCCATTGCAAGATGTAAGCGAACTGCCTGTTGCATTGAAACCGTTTGATGAATTAGTGAAGAAAAAATTAATTCAATTTGTGAACCTCACAACACTGTATGTTGAAGATTTAAAAAAGAAAATAGAATTTGATCTCATCAAATCAACACGCATTAAAATTATGTACGATGCGATGTATGGCGCCGGCATGGGCGTGCCCGAACAATTGATGTCGAAAATTGGAACGATGCGCGATACCTACAATCCGTCATTCGCCGGTGGACATCCTGAACCGCTCGCACAAAATCTTGAAGAGCTTTCAATGGAAGTGCGTGAAGGAAAATATCACATTGGTATTGCAACCGATGGCGATGCTGACCGAGTTGGTGCGGTTGATGAAAAAGGAAATTTTGTTGATTCGCACCGCATCTTCGCAATACTATTAAAATATTTGATAGAGCGAAAACATTTCAAAGGCGCAGTGGGCAAATCACTTTCTGTCAGCGAAATTATTCCGAAAATGTGTGCGAAGTACGGCGTTGAATTAATTGAAACTCCGGTCGGCTTCAAACATCTCTGCCGTTTGATGACTGAAAAAGATATTATTATTGCCGGTGAAGAAAGCGGCGGACTTGGAGTGAAAGGACATCTACCGGAACGCGACGGTATTTATATCGGATTTTTATTGGCAGAAGTGATGGCGGTGCGCCGTAAAAAATTAAGCGAGCTTGTGAAAGAATTATTCGATGAATACGGCGAATATCATTTCGGACGTATTGATGCGCATGTAACGCAAGCACAAAAAGAAAAAATTATTGCATTCTATTCGAAGCATCCGAAAAAAATAGGTACATTTGCTGTAGAGCGTTTGGATACAACTGACGGCTATAAACTTTTTGTTCAGAATGGCTGGATACTTATCCGCACATCGGGAACTGAGCCGCTCATTCGTTTTTACGCTGAGGCGGACTCTCCGAAAAAAGTACAGGCAATGTTGAAAGCTGCAAGTACAGTATAATATTCTGTTCTCCGAACATTGAGAAAATAAAAATATGTTTCCGCGAAATTACAGCTCATATTACCACATCATGCCGGATGGAACGGTAAAGCAAATTAATCCGTTCAGCGGCACTGAGGTGTGGGCAGTTCCCGGCAGAGGCAACAAGCCGATATCAAACGAGGTCCCTTCCAATGCAAAGGTCATTGTTAAATCTCCAAAAGAAAATTACTGCAGCTTCTGCGAAACACGTTACTATGAAACACCTGTCGAAAAAGCGCGATTAATTTTGCGCGATGGGCGCTATGAAACATTGTATCACATTCAGCCCGATGAGTATAACAATACTCTCGCTGAATTTCGCAGAACAGGTAACATGTTTGAAATTGTTACGATTGATTATTGGAAAAAAAATTATAACTATAAACTTTCCAAAGCAATTGAATCATGGCGTGATGCGTACATCAGTAATCCCAAAGGCGCCGAACATGTCAATGGTATCATCAATTTTAAATTGAAGCAAACAGGAAAAACAGAAGATCAAATTCGCCGCAAATCGCAGTTCGATAAGTTACACATGGCGGATGCTTTTTTCGGCGGATGCCACGAACTGATTATTGCGAAGAAACATTTTACTGATACTGCAGAATACGATACACAGCTTTATTCTTCCGGAGAGATGACGATGGAAGAACATTTTCAATATTTTAAATTTACTATTGATGCGATGCGCGACATGTTGAAATCGAATCGCTACATTCGCTACATCAGCGTGTTTCAAAATTGGCTGCGTGCTGCCGGTGCATCGGTTGATCATCTCCATAAACAAATTTGTGCACTCGATGAATGGGGCGCATCCATCAGCGATCAAATTCAAATAGTACGGCAAGATCCAAATATCTATAACGAACTTGGTGCGAACCTTGCGTCGCAATATAATCTTGTGTTCGCAGAAAATGATTATGCAATCGCCTACGTTGGTATCGGGCATCGTTTTCCGACAATAGAAATTTATTCAAAGTCATACTACTCCCGTCCGTACGAACATACTGATGAAGAGTTGCGCGGCGTCAGCAATCTCGTACACGCATGCCATGCTGCTATGGGAAGTCTGCTTCCATGTAACGAGGAATGGTATTACACTCCGGTTGATGCTGTGTACAAAATGCCGTGGCATGTGATGCTGAAATGGCGGTTGAATGTTGCAGCCGGTTTCGAAGGCGGCACAAGCATCTATATCAATCCTATTACACCAATAGATTTTCGTGATAAACTTGTCCCGCGTTTATATCAACTTCGCTACGATGGAAAGATTGAAGGCTTTCCGATAGCCGAAGAATGTAAGCTTGCCCCCAACGTTTTAAAATACTACATAAAATAATTTCTGTAATTACTCAGCGTTATTGTTGATTCAACTAATCCCCCTAACCCCCTTTTCAAGGGGGAATACTTGTTTTAAATCCCCCTTGAAAAGGGGGTGTCACGATTTGCTTTTTAATCGGGACGGGGGATTCGTTTTTGTT
>CAYHZL010000010.1:0-37208 GCA_964361075.1 uncultured Chitinophagaceae bacterium | reverse complement strand
TTACTCCACCAAATTATTTTTTGAAAAAGTCATTTTCCTGTTGAAGCAGTACATTAACAAATGAAATGAAAATTACACGGTTTCACAATTTTTTTAGGCAAGGTGGACTCCATCTTATGTCCTTGCGTAACATCAGTTATTTATTCTTCAACGAAAATCTTTTGCCTTGCTTCGCCCGCCCTGCGAACAATGGTAATAATAAAACCTGCTATCAACGAAAATGTTCCAAGCCAAACAAGATTGATAAATGGTTTTACACTCGCTTCAACAACAAGAGTCTCGTTTTTTTTGACCGGCACAGCTTTCGGATTAGTAAGTGTTATAGTTGCTTCTTGTTTACCGGGTGGCAATGCTTTTATGACTAATGATATATCTGTTCCGGTAATAGTAACGGGAATAAAGTTCACTTCACCGCGTTTCATTGTCATTGATGGTTTCAGATTTTCTTTCTTGCCATTGTACGTAACATCAAGAGAAACAGTATTTATGTTTCCGGTTTCCGGCGATTGTGAAAAAGTTCTGCCGAGATATTTTACCTTCACATTATTTTTTTCAATTTCCTGATTTTCATACATCGTAATATCTTCACCAAGAGAATTGTTTGGTTCTTCGAGCGAAAGCGGCGACAAGTAAAAATCTTTTGTAATTAGGTTGATAATATCAGGATTGCGAATAAGCTGACTGCCATCTGCTGTTTGAAACATCACCGGCGCAATAATAAATTTCTTTCCTTCTTGTTCTACTTCTACATTAAAAGCAAATCGTCCTCGCTCAATCGGATGGTATCCGACATATTTCATTTTGTATCCCATCGCGTCAACTTGTTTATCTTGCTCTAGCGAAATAGTTTCCTTCGTATCATATTTTGCTGATCCTACAAAACCGATAAACATCAGCGCAATACCAATATGAGCGATTGCGCCGCCTGCCATTTTTGGATTACCTTTGATAATATTAAATCCTACAATAAGATTTGTAAAGAACGCAAAGGCAGATACAAATAAAAACAGAATCATAGACAGATGATGCGCACCCATGAAATACGTTCCAACAACAAAAAGCGTCGAAAGAATAATCGGCGCTTTGAGACTTTGAATAAGTACTTCACGTTTAGAATTTTTCCACCAAAGTAATTGTGCAACGCCAATGAGTAACGCAATAAAAATTCCCAACGGCAGCACCGTAGTGATATAATACGATGGATCAACTGCCGATATTTTTCCTTTGAAAATATTTGTAATAATCGGCGATGATGTTCCGATCACAATAAACACTGACGCAAAAACTAACGCTGATGCACCGAGGAAGAGAGCAAATTCTCGCGATACAAAACTGTGTTCGACAGGTACAACCGGCATTTCTTTCCATCGCATAAAAAACAGACCGAAGCCAATAACCACGAATAAAAATATTACTCCGAGCAATAACCAATAGACCCACATTCCTGCTTCAACAAATGAATGCACTGAAGTTTCGCCGAGCACACCACTGCGAGTTAAAAATGTTGAATACAGTACAAGCACAAAACAAAGCATACTTAACACAAAATTTGTTTTTATAAAGGCGCCGCTGCGCCGTTGCGAAAGCATTGTATGAATTGAGGCAATACAAACAAGCCACGGCACGAGAGAAGAATTTTCGACCGGATCCCAACCCCAATAACCGCCCCAGCCTAATGTTTCGTATGCCCAGTAACCGCCAAGAATAATTCCTGTGCCTAACGCAAGCGCGCCAAAAACTGTCCACGGTGTTGCAACGCGAATCCAACTTACGTAATCACGTTTTAACATTCCGGCAACGGCGTACGCAAATGGAATCGACATCGATGTGAAACCGATAAAAAGAATTGGAGGATGAATAACCATCCAATAATTTTGTAACAACGGATTAAGTCCTTTTCCATCGCTTGGAAATTGTCCCCACAAACCTTTTGCTTGATCTATCCATTGATAATTTAACAAGCCGGCAGGAATTGGTCCGGTGTGCAGTAATTCATTGGGAAATGTTTCCCAAATAAATTTGAAAGGATTTTTTACGATCAACATCAGCAACAGAAAAGAAAAAATTGCTCCGTAAATTATCATCAATTCAGATTCATAACCTTTTTTATCGGAATACAACATTAAAAATATTCCGATAATACCCGTGTAGAAAGCCCAAAGCATGAAGCTTCCTTCTTGTCCTGCATACCATGTTGAAAATAATAATGGCAACGGCAGGTCTATCGAGCTATAATTCCACACGTACGAATATTGAAATTGATGAGTCATCAATAAATAGATGAGCATCCCTGAAGCTGAAACAACTCCGGCTACGGCAATTCGATAAAAGACTCTTGAGTACTTTAATATTTGTGCGGAAGGTTGGCGTAAGTTAAACCAATACCCGATGACAGAAAAGATCGACGCAACAAAAGCAATCTTAACTATGATTGCACCTATCATAAAATTTTCCTTTTACTTTCTATAAAAATATAGCCACATTCGCCGCGGCGAATCACAAATTTTAATCGAAAGAATTCCTCGACGTTTGCGTCGGTGTGCTTCATTAAGAAAAATTTTTTGTAACTCCTAAGTAACTCGTTGTAACCTCAAATAAATCAAGAGGTTAAAAATTGAAAATTTCGAGTTACTTTCTTTGAAAAAAATTCGCCGAAGGCGTACTGAACGCGCTACTCAGTGTATTTTTTGTCCCGAAGGGATGCCTTCGGCATAATTTCAGTATTTCCAAAAAAAACGAATCCCCCATCCCGATTAAAAAGCAAATCGGGACACCCCCTTTTTAAGGGGGATTTCCTCGCTCTTATTCCCCCTTGAAAAGGGGGTTAGGGGGATTTTTTGAATAAACAATTACGCTGTGTAGTTACAATTTTTTAATGTTCAATCTGTGAATCTGTGGCTTAATTTTTTTGTTTAGTAATTACAAAGTTTTTTTCATTGCACTTGCATCACCATTGTACTTTGAAGGACATTTGGTGAGTATTTCGTTTGCTTGGAAACATCCGTCCTTAAATCTTCCTTTGGCAACCATACTTGTTGCAATTTCAAAGTTATTCGGTTTCGCACCTTCCAATATAACTTTCACTTCTTTATTGCTGTCATCAACCATGTAGAAAGTGAATTGACCTTTTGCTGCATCAAACTGAGAAGGTTTTTCTTTCACCCAAGTACCTTTTACTTGAACCTTCTTTGCCATTACTTCAGCTTTTGAAAAAGTAGTGTACTCAACATTGCTTTCCACAAATGACATTGCGCCAAATATTAGCGCCGCAACAACAACGACACCTGCAACAATTAATTTTATTTTCATATCCGCACCTTTATTTTTTCAATGATTGTTCAATTTTTTTAATTTTTGAATCCAGTTTGAATAAATACCAAAGCAATCCGAACCAATTCGTTAACACGACTATTAATACAATGAATAGCTGATGTTGTTCTAAATATTCCATATTACTGTTCTCCGTGTTCTTTAATTTTTTCTTCAATAGTTGCAGTTCGTACTTTTAAATTGAATAACCAAAAATATAACGCAGTGAAACCAAAAATTGATGCAAGAAAAATCATGAGCATGTTCGGCGGCATTTTTAATTGTGCAACAGGCACAGCGCCATTTTCATCACCTTTTGAACCCGGATGCAAACCCGTCATGATGCGCGGCATAACAAAAACAAAAAATGGAACGGTAACACTCGCGATAATTGCATACACCGAAGAAAGTGTCGCTCTCTTCTCTTCTGTATCAATCGCCGAACGAAGTGCAAAGTATGCCGCATAAATCAGCAACAAAACAAAAATTGAAGTTTGTCGTGGATCCCAATTCCAAAATGAACCCCAATTAAACCGCGACCAGATCGAACCGGTAATGGTTGCTAAAATACAAAACATCATTCCAAGTCCTGCGGCTGAAGTCGAACGAAGATCGTACTGCATATCTTTCGTTCGTAAATATTGGATTGCATAAAACATCGAAGCAATAAAAGCGACCACTGTTGTCCACGCCATCGGAACGTGAAAGAAAATATTCCGTGCTTTTTCTTCAAGCCCCGGTATAAATGGCAACTCGTACCAATGTTGTGGTGAAGAAACCATCGGAAAAACAAATCCAACGATCATCACAATGGTCAGCCAAATTGCAAGAAAAATTTTCCCAAAAGTTTTCATTACTTACTCTCTCCAAACAAATTCAAATAAAATAATTGAAGCGGTAATTAGAACAACCGAATAAGAAATTAAAATTTGAAATTCTTGTAACGCTTCCCGCATAAACGCACCGTCGGAAGCTAACTTTGTTGCGTTAATTGCTGTAAGCAGCAACGGCAACAATATAGGAAATGCCAAAACAGGAAATAAAGTTCCTTTTGTATTTGCCTTTGCAATAATAGCTGCAAGAATTGTAGATGCACCGGCTAATCCGATGCTGCCGAGCAATAATGTTATCCAAAATATTGATTGGTTTTGAATTGAAAAATCTTTGACAACAATTTGATAGGCAACGGCAATAATTATATTCAGTGAAAGAATCAGAACAAAGTTATAGACAAGCTTTCCAAAATATATTTGTTGCGAGCCTGTCAACAGTTGTAATGTAAAAACTGTTCCGCGTTCTTCCTCTCCTACAAAAGTTCTTGAAAGTCCGGACATTGCGCTAAAGAAAATTACAATCCACAGCAAACCGCACAACACATCTTTGGAAACATTTTCATTGCCAAGTGAAAATAAAATAATAGACAATGTCGTTACAACAAACATTATCAATGCGTTCAATGCGTAACGCGTACGAAATTCAGAAAGAATTTCTTTTCGAAAAATATGATATGATGAAGCTATCGTGTCTCTCATTTATATAAATATACGATTTTACTGTACGACTTTCAATTTTTCAATACTAACTTCACTCTCTACATAGTGCAAATCATCGTTATCGTTTGTTGCAATAATTAAAATACCGTTTTCTTTTTGTTCAGTCATGATACTTCGAACAACCGACACCCCCTCTTCATCAAGATTTGCCTGCGGCTCATCTAAAACTAAAATTGCAGGCGAATGAAGCAGCGCTGCGCAATATTTTAAACGCTGTTTCATTCCCGAAGAATATGTACGCACTTCATCATGCCGTTGTTGGTAGATGGAAAAGCGGCGCAGAAGTTCTTCGCTTCGCTTCTGTGCATCAATTGAAAGATTGCGGATTTTTGCAAACAACAATAAATTTTCTAATCCGGAAAATTCATCGTACAGATTAATATATGGTGCAACAAAACCGAGGTGTTGTTGAGCGTCATGCGGCAAGATTGTAACATTGTCAATAACAAATTGAATAGAACCGCCTGTAGGAGCCAACAATCCACAGACTATTTTTGCTAATGTAGATTTGCCCGATCCATTTTTTCCTACGATTGCAATGGATTGTTTTTCTCGTAATAAAAAATTAACATTCTGAAAAATTATTTTTTTATTAAATATTTTTTTTACAGACTCGACTTTCAGTTCAATATTTTTCATCGCACCACAGCAAATTTACCGGTGAAGTGTTTTTCACCATTTGAAAGAACATAATAATACACTCCGCTTGCAGCCACATCTCCCTTATTTGTTGTACCATTCCACACAACATATTCTTTCCCAAAAAAATAATTGGTACGAGGAGCATTACTATACACTAAATCATAACTTGAGGTATAGATAGAAAGCTCAAGTGTCGTTGGAGATAAATCTTCGTACGAAATGTACAGAGAATTTTTTGTTGGATTAAACGGATTCGGAAAAACTGTTGCACTATTTTCAGGATAATTATTGGACTTGGCAAGAGAAGTAAATTTCCAGTTGCTTGCATCGTTCACAATAAAACGAAGAGACAAGCCATTCGTTGGCGGACCACCTGTGTTGGTTGCCGATATTGTATAGACGTAGGAATTGACAACAGCAGCATTAGCATCATTGTCATTAACATTTGCGACTATGCAAAATGCGGTATCTGCTGATCGTTTAATTTGAATATAACTCGCACTAAATGTTTTGCATGGCTTTTGAAAAGAGACAGAAGCATAATTACCAATCAATGAATCTTGATTCATTGCAATCGGTGGAAATAGTTTTCCGTCGGTATAATATCGAATAGTATCTGCGCGGCTGCCGGTATAAAAATTCCAAGAAGAAAATTCAACAAACTCCATTCCAAGCGAAGTAGAGTGGTTCTTGAAAACATTTATCATTGCATTCAAAGGTTTAACATTTACGACTTCTTCCCATATCTGACGCAACAAACTAATGTTATATTTTTTAATCAAATAGAGTCCCCATATTGCCCGTTCATATCCGGGTGTTGCAGCAGAGAATGGTGAATACAAAGAGATGTTTTCGATATTATTAAAATATTTTTTTACATCATGTAAATAATCTTTGGAACTTGGAAATACTGTTGACTCCATTGATTCAGCAGAAAGTTCATAAAAATAAAAGTCATCGTTCCACACACCATATCCGCCAACTTGAATTGCATGATGAAATTCGTGCGCAGCAGTTGCCAATACTGCAGCAATACCTTTTGTTCTAAAACCAACACCAAAATCGTTATCTATTTCAATGAATGTAGGAGAACGAGGATTTATTTTTCCGGGGTCTAATGAAATATCATCCTCTATCCACGTTTCACCAAAAGTATTTTGTCCTTTTTCTATAATATAAATATCATATTCATCGCCGCCCCCACGATTATTATCCGGCGGCGGCGGTAAAAAACCAAACGAAGTAACTTCCGTTTTCCACACAGCATCAAAAATTTTTGCCGCTGTGTCGGCAAATTGAAAAGAAGTATTCGGAATTGGTGTACCATCCGCATCTACCATTGCAGCCGCTTGCGCACCGGTTGTATCAAAATGAATTCGAAACTTGCCGCTGGGGCTATGAACTGAAATCTGATTCTGAGGGCGAACCCTACTCAATGCCTCTTCCGTTTTATTCGTTTTTCGTTGTTGCAATCTTTCTGTATAAGTGAAAAATGTACCGCATTTCTCACCACGGAGTTCCTGCGCAAACAATTGCTGCGGATTCCAGTTAAGAATAATAATCGACAAGAGAATAAATTTATTTTTTACCAACATAGTACACTGATACAGAATTCAATTCAGGGTTTGTAAAGACAATATCATTTTTACCATCAGCATTAAAATCACCGCAGCGAAAGACAGAATTATTCGGAAGGTCAAGTAGAAATTGTTTCGTAAAAAATTTTCCGTTTCCTTTACCACGCAATATGGATAATTCGTGAGTTGATGAATCTTCTATTAATATATCATTGATTCCATCGCCATCAAAATCAAGAATTTGCAGATGGTCGCGCAATGAAAGGACAATATCGTTAGCAACATTCGAAAAATTAGAAAATTTTCCATTCCCCTTGCCTACTGCGATCAATAGTGTTTTTGACGGAAAGAGATACAAAACGCAATCGCCAATACCGTCTCCATTGAAATCTTCAAAATAGAGATACGAATATTGTACAAGTGAGTCATTAAGTGGATACGACAAAGAGTTGTTTTTATATTCATCCAGTGAGTCGCTAAATGTAATTCCAAATTGATATCGTTCTAAAGAATTATCATAGTAGACATAAGCAACATCCGTTCGACCATCTGCATTAAAATCATATATATTGGCAGCGAATATTTTAGATGGGAAAATTGGAGTGAAACTTCGCTCGATAAAACGCGTGCTTTGTACTTGCTGATAATAATGAAAAGAATTTTGCAGCGCTTTGGAATAGACATAATACTCTATACCGGAATTTTGGGTTGCAGCTTCCGGAATAATTAACTGAGGATTTTCTGCTGTTCGCACTGCAAACGTTTGCAATTCAGTATAGACCTGATGTGTATCAAGTTTTTGTTTTGTTAGATGAAGTATGGAGATAGTTGGTTTTTTCTGATGAGTTAATAAAAAAGTGAGAGAAGAATCTGTCTTTGAATAAAAACGTACAAAAACCGGAGATTCAATACATTCAAATGAAACTTGTCCGGCAAAAGTTGAAAGCGGCCTGCCAAACAACATTGATAGTGTCGCTGAGTTACTATTTGCGACAGCAATATCTTCAATGCCGTCATTATTAAAATCAGCGACAGTAAGTCCGCTCGGTGTACTTCCAACACAAAATGAAACAAGCTCGCCTTTGTATTTATTTTTTTTCTCAAAAGGAATTGCCCTGCTGCCATTCCAGTACACCGTTGCGTGTGTTGAATTATTTTCAATGGCAATAATATCGGAGAAAGTATTGGCGTCAATGTCCCCAATCAAAAATTTTGTTGCAACATTCGTACCGCCAAAATATGTTTCCGCGTACAACAACCCATCACCGCGATTAACAAAAAGTGAAAATGAACCCGATCGTTGATTGAAGGCAATAATATCGTTCCCTTCGGAATTGTGCACAGCGCCGACAAATAATTTCAAATTGTTATTGCTGCATTCCATCGTTTGTACCATGTGGAAGCCGCCGATTCCGTTTCCTTCGTACACCTGTAGGTTTTTTTTCTGTTCAGAAGAAATAACAAAATCCGTGATGTCATCATTATTGAAATCACCAAATGCGATAGAAACCGAATCGCTTCCAGCGCCCGCAGTATATTGATGTGAAAAGGATAAATTACCCATACCAAAATAAAAAGTAATATCGTTCGTCAACCAATTTTTCAAAACAATATCAGCAAAATGATCATCGTTAAATTGTTGAATAAAAATTTCTGCAACAGGAATTTCCGGAAAAATAATTTTCATTTCATTAAAAACACCGTCCCCCTTGCCTCGCAACACAGAAATTCCCGATGAAAGTTTTCCGTAACATAACAAATCTTGATTGTTGTCATTATCAATATCTGCAATAAGTACTTTCTCCGGATAATAATTAACAGAGTACTGAGTTGGAGTATAAGAAGAATCCTTGTTTGAACTTATCAATACTTCAATCTGATTCTGTTCACGGTGCACAATGGCAATATCGCCGATGCCATCATTATTAATATCGCCGACTGTAAGTGAAGTTACATTTTGTGTCGTACATATATTTTTATATTCAGAAAAATTTCCATTGCCATCATTACGAAGGATTAGTAACGATGAACTTTCTTGTTCGTAATACACAATGTCGGGAATTTTTTTGCTGTGATAGTAAAGAAATGCAGGAAATTGCGGCGCTGATGTGAATTCGAATGATTGAAGAAGAGCAAATGTATGTATCGGCTGGCTTTGTCCAACAGCAGTGTGTGGAAATAGTTGATACAACAAACAAAGAGAGAGCGCGAGAAATTTTTTTTTAATGTGTAGAAAATATGTAAAAATAAAATTTCCAATATCAAAAGTGCTGGGCTGCAAGATACCTTTACTTTCTCCGCCGTTGTAACCGTTCTTCCCGCCGTTGCAATGCATCATTATAACGTCGTCGTTCTTCTTCGGTTTCCGGAAAAATCGCCGCCGACTTTACCGGTTGTCCGTGTTCATCAATTGACACAAATGTTAGATATGCTCTGTTCGCACGTTTGATATCACCGGTCAGAAGATTTTCCGACAACACTTTTACTCCTACTTCCATCGATGTGGAAAAAACTCTGTTGACAGATGCCAATAATGTTACTACTTCGCCTTTTTTAATAGGATGAATAAAATTTAATTCATCAACAGAAGCAGTAACACACACTTTTTTTGAATGACGTGCTGACGCAATTGCAGCCGCAAGATCAATCCAGTGCATTAATTGTCCACCTAATAAATTTCCTAAAATATTTGTATCGTTGGGCAACACTAATTGCGTCATCGAAACTTGCGAGGCGTGTACTGTTTTTTCTTCGTTCATGATCCGGTTGATGAAGTGATTGGTGCGGCGAAGGAAGAGTGTGAGTTATTCATAATTTCTTTTTTTAATTCGTTCGCTTCGTCCGCTACTGTTGATGCTGGAAATTTTTCAAAAAGTTGTTCCAGTGTCCGAAGTGCTGAAACATCATCTTTACGTTCATGATAGGAACGCGCTTTCCATAAAAAAGCATCGTCAGCAAATTCGGTATCATGGTATATTTCAATGACATAATCAAAATAGCTGATGGCAGCTTTGTAAAATTCCATTCTGTAATATAATTTCCCGCTCTCAAATATTTTTAAAGCCAATTTGTTTGTTAATTCAGAAATCTTTTGTTCTGCATCAGGAACAAGAGTATCCTTCGGAGAATATTCTATAAAAGTTTGAAAATCATCGATTGCCAGTTTCGTATACTTTTGGTCGAGTTGAGATTTTGGCGAAAGATTATAAAAAGAGAGCGCTCGTTTATATCGTGCTATCGGAACAAATGAACTCGACGGCATTAACCGCACCAACATGTCATATTCTGCGCCGGCTAAAATATATTCGCCTCGCAGAAAACGGCTTTCGGCGATATAAAACTGCGCATCATCAGCATACGAACTGCCTTGATATTGCACCGTTACTATTTTGAAATTTTCAATTGCTTCCAGATAATTTTCTTTTTCAAAATTTTTCATCGCCAATTTAAATTGTTCTTCTGCAGATAACGATTCAACTTCCTTGCTGGAAGAACATGATGAAATAATAATTGCTACGAAAAATATTAATGCACTGCTGTTGAAGATTCTTTTCACGAAATAATAATCCTTTTTAATTAATGGTAATATTTGATAAACGCTGCACACGTTGCAGTAATGTACGAATCGCAGTGCTGTCTTGTAAGAGTCGTGGCTGATACCCTGCACGCACGGGTGTAATTTTTTTCATTGTCATTGATGTGTGCGATGAATCCTTCTGAAATACAAATTGAGTTCCATAACTTATTTCCGTCCGTTGTTTCTTCGGTTGATAAAAAATAAGATTGCCGAGAGAATGAACTATATATCCATGCTGATATTTTTCTATACCATACGGCACATGTGGATGATGTCCAAGAAAAATATCAACGCCTTCACGAACACTTTGTTTTGCAAAATTTTTAATTTTACTTGACGGTTGCTCGTCATACTCAATGCCACCATGATAACTGAGAACAACGACATCGACACTTTTTTTTGCCTCCCTGATTTTCGGAAACAATTTCGATGTATCGGCTCGTGCAATATGACCATGCCAACGCGTGCGAAAATTCATAATATCTGTAACGGCAAAAAACGCAAATCGTATTCCATTCACTTCATAACACAGCGGCTCGTATAAATATTTTGAATTCTTTGTGGTACCAACGCAAAAAATATTGTTGCTGGATAAATTATCTATCGTTTCTTCCAACGCCTGCATACCATAATCGAAAGCATGGTTGTTTGCGGTTGAAACAATCGTAAAGCCCGCGTCCGCTAATGATTTCGCACCTTGCGGCGGTCCGGTAAAAATTAAATTATGCTTCGGAAGTTCCGTCTCACCGTTTTGAAATGAAAGCTGCGATTCTAAATTTGCGAACACTATATCAAACGAATCCGATAACACCGGAAAATATTTGAATGGGAAACCGCTTCCTTCATGTAATATTTTTTTTCCGACAGTTCGTCCTAAATTAATATCACCGAATGCAATCATCCGCACCGTATGCACAGGCGTATGTATAGCAGATTCAACGGGTTTATTTTTGCATCCAAAGAGAACGAGCGCATACAGTGAAACCAATGCAGCAACCGTATGTGTTGTCGTTACCCGCATCAATTTCAACTTCGAATGGTAAAAAATAAATATATTGCAACCGCCGAAGCAACCGTAATAACAAATGGTTCGAGAATTTTATCAAAGAACGAATACTGTCCGTAACGAGTGTCGGCAATTCCCTTCGACGATTTTTCTAACTCATCAATACTTGTAACATCAACGGTGTCTGTAAAAGTTTCCTGCGCTGTTTCTGCCCATACCAAACGATTGGACTGTCGTTCAACATATTCAGCTTGAATTGCAACACTGATTGTTCGCTCAGTTTTTCTACCGGAAAAAAAATGTTCCGAAAAACCTTTCGAATAATTTATCGAAAGTGTTGAGACATTAAACGATGCACTGACATCTGCCAGACTATCTCCGAAAAAAACTTCGAGAGGTGTTTCACGTAATGTTTCAACAATTGATTGACGCAAATACGTATTGCGATTGGTATTCAAAATTTTACAACTAACTTTTGTATGCGGTTGAATTTTTGCATTCTCCACCGTACGTTGAATTATTTTTTTGCTGAGTGCAAAAAATATTTCGTTATTGCTTTTGTTTTCTTCAGCTATAACGTAACCGCAGCCACAACAGAACAGCGCCGCAATAAGTATGTTTTTCAAACACAGCATTATGCGTAGATACCGCGCACTTTCAATGTCTTTGCAACTTTATCAATTGCTAAAATATACGCACCGATACGAAGCGGTACTTTGTATGTTGCGGCAGTATCATACACGGAATGAAATGCAGATTTCATCATTCGTTCAAGTCGGCGATTGACACGATCAAGCGACCAGAAATATGCAACGCGGTCTTGCACCCATTCAAAGTACGAAACTGTAACACCACCGGCGTTAGCAAGAATATCAGGGACAACAATAATTCCTTTCTCATTCAAAATTGGATCCGCTTTAGCAGTGGTCGGACCGTTTGCGCCTTCAACAATAATTTTTGCTTTTATTTTTCCTGCATTGCGCGCAGTAATCTGATCTTCTTTCGCTGCGGGAATTAATATATCGCAGTCGAGTTCAAGCAATTCTGATTGTGGAATTTTTTCTGCGCCCGTAAATCCGCTCAATGTTTTATTCAACTTCACAAACTCAATTGCTTTATCAATATCAATTCCGCGTTTATTATAGTAGCCGCCGGTTACATCACTGATGCCGCTAATCTTACATCCTTGCTGCTTTAAAAGCTGTGCGCTGATTGAACCAACATTCCCAAATCCTTGAACAACAATATTTGTTTCTTTTGGTTTCAAACCAATTTTTTCCATCGCACCAAGTGCTACAATCATTACGCCGCGGCCGGTTGCTTCCCTTCTTCCAAGCGAGCCTCCGATGACAAGCGGTTTTCCGGTAACAACACCTGTAACTGTTTTGCGCATGTGCATACTGTATGTATCCATCACCCACGCCATTACTTGTTCGTTCGTTCCCATATCAGGCGCGGGAATATCTCTGTCTTCTCCGAACACATCCATCATGTTTGCAGTATAGCGGCGTGTAATTTTTTCTAATTCAACAATTGTTAATTTTGTCGGATCGCATTTCACTCCGCCTTTCGCGCCGCCAAACGGAATATTCATCACTGCACATTTCCACGTCATCCATGCGGCGAGCGCTTTTATTTCATCAATATTTACATCAGGTGCGAAACGAATACCGCCTTTTGATGGTCCAAGAATATCATTATGTATTACACGATGACCTTCAAATATTTCTACTTGTCCGCTATCCATTTGGATTGGAATTGAAACCGTTACTTGTTTTACCGGTGTCTTTAAATAATCGTACACGCCTTTTTCTAAACCAAGAAGTTCGGCAGCAAGTTCAAATCTGTCCATCATAGATTCAAACGGATTTTCCCCTTTGACTGGAGCAGGTTCTTTGTAGTTGTGTTCAAGATGTTCCATTGTAGATCCTCAGTGTTGTGGATTGAAGATTAGTTCTGTTCAACGATGTTTTCGTTGTAAGAGTAATTGGAGTTGTTGTACTGTGAATTCAGGTGAATCATCTATAAAATGCCGCGAAAATTTTCTCGCTCTTCGTATTTCTTCTTCTTGAATGTGCGCCGTAATAATATCTTCATCGAAAAATTTTGCTTTGGTAATTATCGCACCGGACGGAGAAACAATTTGCGAGCCGCCCCAGAATGTAACGCCATCTTCAATACCAACACGATTGCAAAAGACGAGATATGAACTTAATAGACGAGAATATGCTTTGTGGTGTTCCGAATTAACAACGTCGGCAGATAATTCTTTTTCCGTACCCGAAAGACGTGTTGGACTTGCAGTGAGAGAAATAATTACATCCGCACCATCTTGTGCAAGTAGATACGGAAGAGGAAGATGCCATAAATCTTCGCAGATAAGAATGCCAAGCTTGCCGTGCTTCGATTGGAAACAACGAACACTTTCTCCTTTTGAAAAATACCGTTGCTCTTCAAACATTCCGTACGTCGGTGGATACACTTTTCTGTGTGCAGAATGCATTACACCATCTTCAAACACAAATGCCGAATTATAGATTCCAAAATTTTCAGCTTCTTCTACTCCGCCGGTAATGATGGTAATTTTTTTGCTGAGTTGTTCAATTTCCTTAAACATCGGATGTGTGCCGATGCGCAGTGCAACATCCCACGTTACATCGCGAAGCGTGTACCCTGTTAAACTCAATTCAGGAAAAACAACAACATCGGCTTTTAATGCAATTGCTTTTTTTATATACGCAAGATGATGCTCAATATTATTTTTGAGATTTCCAACCGAAGAATCAATTTGAGCAAGTGCTATTGTGCAATCCATACAATACAATCAAGAAATAATTACATCGTTCGATAATTCGTTTGTGTCGCCGCCGATTGCTGGAAATTCTTTTTCCAATACAACGCCAATATCAGAGAGAACAGTACAAATGCCATCGCAAAATTTTTGCTGCTTAAAATGCTGCGACATTGTTGCGGCAAGATTGTCCCAAAACTCCTGCGAGACTTTGGCGTGTATTCCTTCATCGGCAATAATATGAAATGCACGTTCTTTTACATTGATAAAAAGCAGCACGCCGGTTTTTGCTTTCGTCTTGTTCATTCCCTGAGCAAAGAAATGTTGCATCGCTATTTCGTGAAGCGACAACTTTCGTTCTTTCCACAAGCGTCTGCGTGAAATAGTAACACGAATTTCGCCAAGCGTCTTCTTTTCAATCTCACCTATACGCGATGCGATTGTTGTCAATTCTAATTTTGTTACTATGTCCGGCTTAAACAAGTTCACAGAACCTCCGCTCATGACAGATCGAACATACGAATATTGCTGACGTAAGAAATTGTTGTGTCGTCATTCAGCGTTTTTAATTTTTCAATTTTCGCAGCAATTCTCTGAATGTTACTGGAAATAATTTTGATGTACGCTTGATATTCCTGAAACAATTCTTTCTGTTCCACTTCATGTATTGTCGCTTGCATTACTTCTAATGGTCCCAATAAATCTTTACTAATACTCATCACTAATTCATGAATGGCTTCTAACCGTGTGCTGCTAATTTCCAGCGAAGTAAATTCCTGATGTAACTTATGGCGTTCAATCGCGTTGGTAATCGTTCTCATTAATACCTGCGGATTGATTTCATCCTTCACCAAAAAATCGTTGATACCAAGTTTCATTGCCTCTACTGCTAATCGAAAATCTTTATTAATGGTGATGTAAATTATTGGAAGAAGTTTTCCTTCTTCGATGAGTGCTTGAGCAAGTGCATCACCTTTAAGTTCAGGCATGTAATAGTCGAGAATAATAATATCGCATGGATTGCCTTGGTTAATCCATTGCAACGCATCGTTCACGTTCGATTTCGACGTTAAAGAAAATCCCAATGCATTATTTTGCGACAAATATAATTCAATCAATTTCGCAAAACTCGGATCGTCATCAACTAAGAGTATTGTAATTTGTTCCGACATATTCACCTAATTATTTTTTTGGAATAAATTATCTCCGCAGCAAGCTGCGGAGTATTTGTCATGCCAGTCACGCTTTAGCGTGACTGGCATCCATTTTGTGGATTCCGGCTTTCGCCGGAATGACGACGCAAGTCCCGAAGGGATCACTTTGTGACGTCGGGGTATTTACCCAAATAGAATAAAAAAAAATTACCAACTTCCGCTTGCACCGCCGCCGCCAAAAGATCCGCCGCCGGCAGACCAACCGCCGCTATCACCTCCGCCAAATCCTCCGCTGCCGCCAAATCCACCGCCGCCAAAACCGCTCCAATACGATGATGAGTTATATCCTTGCGAAGAAATTCCGTATCGGCGTCCGCCTCTAAGAAATGAAAACAGGAATGTACCGAACAACCCTGCGATGACCAACAACGTTAACAACGAACCTGAATTTTTTTTTCCTTTTCCTTCACCTTTGTATTCACCTTTTGTCGCTTTAATAATTGAGAGAACACCGGTGTAGATTCCTTCGTAAAATTTTCCGTTACGAAAGTTCGGGCGGATTTCGTTGCGAATAATTTGGTCGCACACAGCATCAGGCAAAGCGCCTTCTAATCCGTAACCAACTTCAATGGAAATTTTTTTGTCGTTCTTTACCACCAACACAAGAACGCCGTTGTCTTTTCCTTTTTGTCCGATTTTGTTTTCTTTCAGAATAGAAATTCCAAAGTCCCGAATATCTGCCTCACCAAGAGTTGGAATAATGAGCACGACAATTTGGTTTGAAGTGCTGTCCTGAAATTGCATGATTGCAGATTTCAAAGAACGCCATTCTTCGTACGAAAGAGTGTTTGTTAAATCGGTAACCGGTTCCTTCAGTGTTGGAATTGCAGCATCTTGAGCTGCTGCAAAAAAAGTAACGGCAACAGTCAGCACACACAGGAGAAAAATTTTATGTAATAGCATTTTCATTTAAAACTTAACTTTAGGAGCAACTTCTGCGCCGGCTTGCGATTGGAAATACGGACGAGGTGCAAAGCCGCTCATGCCGGCAATAATATTTGTCGGAATAGTTTTTATTGCAGTATTATATTCCTGAACATATTCGTTAAAACGTTTTCGTTCCACAGCAATGCGATTTTCAGTTCCTTCAAGTTGTGCCTGAAGTTGTAAAAAGTTTTCGTTTGCTTTTAAATTTGGATATTGTTCCGATACGACCATCAAACGAGAAAGCGCAGAACTGAGTTGACCTTGCACTTTTTCAAATGCTTGAAACGATTGCGGATTTTTCAACACCTCAGGCGAAATTACAAATTGACTTGCCTTTGCACGCGCGTTGATGACACCTTCGAGCGTTTCTTTTTCGTGCCCTGCATATCCTTTCACAACTTCAACCAAGTTTGGAATCAAATCCATTCTGCGTTGATATTGATTTTGTACTTGCGACCACGCACCGTTCACACCTTCATCCATGCCAACAAGTTTATTGTGAACACCAACACCCCAACTGATAGCAATACCAACAATCAATAACAGTCCGCCAAGAATAGAAAGCGTTATTATTAAGCCTTTTGATTTCATTGTACAATATCTCCTTTAAGTGAATGTTCTAATTTCATTTTAAAATAGCTAAACATGGCTTGAAAAACAAGCAAAGGAAAATGCCGCGATAATAACAAAACAGCCCGAATAAAAGAGCTGTATTTTTTTGTTGATGAAAAATTTGGAGTGCTGTTTCATAATCTCAGCTGTTTACTTGGACAACGCACTGTACCGTACGAGCAGTAAACACAACAATCACCAGATTTTGGGTGCAATACTTTTTTGCAATTCGTACATTCGTAAAAGAATTGACACGAACCAGTTGGCATTGTTTCTTCTTTTTGATAACCACAATGCGGACAAGTGAGCACAGATTGTAAAAGTATTTCCATAAATGTTATTTGGTAAATGTCGTTTTGCGGAATGAAACTCACTGGTGCTTTACTCATACGAACAGTGTTGTCACGTGCAATTACACACCACTACCCTTCCGCAAATTTCTTTATCGCCTCGTAGAATTTAACTATCGCTTTCGCCTTGCTCTTCCCAAAAGTCAACCAATGCCAGGATGTTTCCGAGTTGGGTTCATCGACAAGCGGGATGCGGATGATCGGTTTGCCTTTGAATTCATCAATGACTGGCTTTGCTACTTCTTTTTGTTCTTCTTCCATAGCGTTCCTTTCAGTATATAAACACGTTACTATTAATGATGTCTGACGTCGTTTTCCAGACGTCTGACATCTTCTTCTATTCCATCCCACCGCTAAACGTCAGACACACAAAACGTGTCAGACGGTGTTCAATTAAACTTAATCACTTTCTTTTCAACTTTTGAAAAAATCGCATCAATCTTTTTCTGCACTTCAATTGTCTTTGCGATTGCTGTTCCTATCTGGCAATAATGTCCCGCGTCTTCCATTGTGGTTTAAATTACCTAACGAAGTGACCGAACAAACTCTAAATGTGTGTTCTTCCAGATGAGTCCCCAAGAAGCATGGTTTTTATTAGAAAAGAAAATTTCTAATTTATCTGTATCCATATTTCTTAATAAGTGGCTCTTATTTCCTAAATACTTTTCGTATTTATATTTTGCTTCAGCTAATTTTTCTTTCATAATGATAAATTTTATTGATTATTAAGAATACCTTTTTTTTCAATTTTCCTAAAAATATTATCAACGTTCCTCTGCACTTCGATTGTTTTCACAATCGAAGTCGAGATTTTGCAAATTTGTTCCACATCATTTCCTACTTGTCTATCTCTACGATCTTTCAGATAGTGATCAATAACTTTATATCCTCCTATTTGGTATTCAAATATTTCTTTCGTGATATTTTCAAAATAACGTCCTTCATTTATATATAAACGCTTTTTCGATTCATCATACACTATTTTTGCAATTGTATCATCATCTCCCCTGCCGCGATATTTTACTATTGGATTGCTCAACGATTTGTGTTTCAACAAATGCAGTTCAATTAATTCATTTCCAAGCTTTGCCATTTCGATAAACAACGCAGAATCTTTTGTAAATGGAATGCGTGGAAAATCAATCTTCAAAAACTCTGCATATTTTTCTCGATATGTATTACTGTATAAAACTCCATAACAATAACCGAGAATTTGCTCCGGTGTTGGAACTTTACCATACGCTTTCTTTAATTGTTCAAACAGTTCATGTGCAATATTCGCTTTCTTCCCTTTTGATTTGCCGTATTCTACTTCCGGTTCAAACAGCATCATTGTTTGAAGTGCAATTCCTTTTTTCTTTTGATCTGTGTCGTAAAGATAAAGTGGAAAACAATAATCAACCGTTTTTAATGAAACAGCAACGTGGTCAACAATATTTGTAGCAGCAAAAATATGAGACCATGAAATTGCAGTTTCCACTCTCTTTGGCAAAATTAATGCAATATTTTCTTTCAATATATGTTGCATCAAATCTGGTCTCCCCCAATCTACCATATCTTCGGAGTAATAAATCGATCTAATATCAAATGGGCGATATAATATTTTTTGAAATTTATCTTTCCATTCTGTATCGTTCGCTAACTTCTTTCTTGCCTCCGGTAGTTTCCATCCTCTGGTATCCTTCAACGAAAATGTTTGCCTGATTATTTCATCATCAATCCTTAAATTTCTGAATTGCATTATTCTGTTATTGACTTCCTTTTCATCAACACCAATAACAAATCCATCTCTTGCCGTTACAATACCTGTAACATTCACTGGAAAAATATCATTTACTTTCCACCATTTAGTATAATGTTCTATTTCTTCCGTGTTTCGTTTAATGAAAAAATACCAAGGTGATTTTGGATTCAACGTTTCATAATCTTTTATTTTAAATGCTTTCTTTCCTAACCAATCATATTTTTCTTTTCGTAAACCAAAAATATCTCGATGATAAATTTTACATCCTTTTGTATTTTTAGTCTTTACAAAAAGGGCGATGGCAGTCCCCTGACGTATATCAAATACATTTTCATCTTTATCACCATCAGGTGTTGTTTCTTTCTTCTGTGAATTGCCATGAAGATCAATAATATAAATTTCATTGAATGTGTTCATTAAACTCTGACGCATTCCCCGAAATGTAGGATTATCCAAATAACTGTGATTCGTAATCATTCCCACAATACCTTGTCCTGCTTTATGGATCTTCCATTGAGCGAAGCGCAGAAATTTTACATAATCATCTTGCAGCCATAATTTCTTTTCACCTAACGGCTCACCGTCAACTTCATAATAAGTTTGTGCTCCATCTAAATTTTGTTTTAATAATTTTTCTGTCCAGTCATTGATGTTAGACGAAATACCTGAGTATGGCGGATTACCCAAGATGACCAGAATAGGTTCTTTCTGTTTTACTTGTCCGGCTAAATGGCTTTCATCGCTTAACGATTCAAGTCCGGGAATTTCGGTTTGTTGCAGGTCTTCCATATCCAACGTATTGGTGAGATACAGTTTAAACCGGTCGTCATCCTGCATGGTGTAACCAAGTTCCTCCAACAGAAAACTAATTTTAATATGTCCGATGGCATACGGCGCCATCATTAATTCGAACGCATAAAAATTTTTCAGAATCTGGTTTTTAATAAATTTCGTTTTCCCTGCATCGCCGTATTTCGAACTGAATTCTTCTACCGCTAATTTAATTGCTTCGGCAGGAAATGTTAACGTTCCGCCTGCGGGATCGAGCAGTGTCAGTTCTTTACTTGCCAAACCGTCTTGTAAATGAAAATGCGTTTTCAAAAGATCGTGAATGGAACGAACGATATATTTTACGACCGGTTCGGGCGTGTAATACACACCTCTTTTTTCTCTTGTCTTCGGGTCGTAAATATTCAGAAATGTTTCATAGAAATGAACAATCGGATCTTCCCCTTTTCCTTTTCTGTAGTATTCATCTAAAATTGTATTGACATCGGCGACGTGCAATACTTCGGCAATATCATCAATAATCACTTCCATTTGAATCGGCACTTTACCGAGAGAAATAAAATGAAACACATCTCGTAAAATACCGATGGTCTGCGGAATGAGATCGTATGCAATTCTCCGATTAAATTCTCCGTTAGCTCGTGTGCGTGCTGCAAAAAGTCCGTAGGTAATAGTTTGCGAATAGATGTCGGCAAAATCTTTTTGCGATAGACCGGAAACTAAATACTGTTTGAAGGCAGTGTAGAAACCAAAAATTTTTCCCTTCCCGTGTTCTTCTTCTTTCAATTCTTTTACAACAATTTCATCCCGCAAGAATCCTGTTCGCTTTGCCAACTCCACCGCTAAACTTTCGGCAGTAAACACTGTTGGCAAGGAGAACGCAAAGAATTTTTCGAGCAGTGTAATAAATTTTTCTTCGTTTTCAACCGGAGGAACAGTCTTTAATTTTTTTGCAATAAACGGTCTGGCAACAAGAACTTTATCAATCAACTCTCCGTTGCGATACAATCTAAATTCGTAAAAATCGGTAAGAATAAGATTGGGAAATGTGGAACGGTATCGTCTTAATTGTTCGGATGATTCGACATCATCTAAATTTGCCCCCGGCTTTTTTGCTTCAACATAACCAACAATTTTTTGCTTTCCATCCCACACACGAAAATCGGGGTTACCTGCTTCAGTCTCTTTGGGAAGCGTAGTAATGTGAATATTCTTTTTGCCGATAGACTCTGAAAAGTTTTCCAAAAAATTTGAGAAGTGTCTATAGTAACTTTCCTCGCGGGCATCGCCCTGTGCAGTTGTAATGGCTATTTTTTTAAGATATTCTTTTGTCATGTAGTGTAACAGAATCCTTCCCTGATTTCACAAATTATTTTTCAATTTCACATATCATTCATTTACTTTTCGTGTGTTAATTTTTTTTGCAGTCATTATTCATCAGAATTACCAAAAAAATATTTTCAAGCACCGATGGATATCGATGTCTACAACTTGTAGGAACGCATGCCCATGCTTGTGTAATAACTATTAAATTGTCATTGCGAGACGTTTTTTGTCGAAGCAATCTTGCTTTTTGAATTTATTTTTAAGATCGCCACGTCGCTTCGCTCCTCGCGATGACATCATCTGGAGTTATCACACAAGCTCGCCCATGCGTTCCTGCTGAAAATGGTACGTTCATCACTTCAACAAATCTCTTGCAATAACTATCCGCTGAATTTCCGACGTTCCTTCATAAATTTCCGTAATCTTTGCATCGCGCAAGTACCGCTCAACATGATATTCGCGGATGTAACCATATCCGCCATGAATTTGAATTGATTCAAGCGCAGCTTTCACTGCAGTTTTAGAAGCATATAATTTTGCCATAGCCGCTTGTTTAGAAAAATTCAATCCGGCATCTTTCATTGCCGCCGCTTGATACACAAGCATTCGTGCCGCTTCAATTTCAGTTGCCATATCGGCAATCTTAAATTGTATCGCCTGAAAATCTGCAATCGGATGATCGAATGCTTTTCTTTCTTTCGAATATTTTATTGCAGCATCCAAACTCGCTTGCGCAATTCCCAACGCCTGCGAAGCAATTCCAATACGACCACCATCGAGCGTCTTCATTGCAAATTTAAATCCGATACCTTCGTCGCCAATTCTGTTTGCCACAGGAACTTTTACATCTTGAAATGAAAGTGAAACCGTATCCGAACTGCGAATGCCAAGCTTGCGTTCTTTTTTTCCAACAGAAAATCCTTCCGAACCTTTTTCAACAATAAATGCACTAATTCCTTTTGCACCTTTTGTAGCATCAGTCGTCGCCATCACAACAACATAATCCGAACTGACACCATTGGTAATCCAGTTTTTAATTCCGTTGAGAATATAAAAATCGCCGTTACGTACTGCAGTTGTTCGCTGATTCGTTGCATCACTTCCCGCTTCCGGTTCAGAAAGTGCAAATGCACCGAGCTTTTTCCCGGATGCAAGCGGAATTAAATATTTTTGTTTCTGCTCTTCTGTGCCGTACGAACTGAGTCCGTAACAGACCAACGAATTATTCACGGACATAATAACGCCGCACGATGCATCAACGCGCGAAATTTCTTCCATCGCGATTGCATAACTTAATGTTTCCAATCCGGCGCCGCCATATTGTTCCGGCACCATCATTCCCATAAAACCAAGTTCGCCGAGTCTTTTTATTTGTTCAGAAGGAAAAATTTCTTTTTCATCTCTTTCGTCTGCAGTTGCGGCAAGTTCATCGTGTGCAAACTGCCGTGCAGTATCGCGGATCATCTTGTGTGTATCGTTCAATTCAAAGTTCATTTATAGTATCCCTTGATTGTGTTTGTATCGTTTGAAGAATGTGAGCGAAGTCCCGAAGGGATGGCTTCGCCACCATCGCTTTGTGATTTGACTTCAGCGCGATATGTGAGTAATATTTTCTATTGTTAATTATACAACCCATTTCAAAAACTCAACGTCTTTGTCATTGCGAGCCGTTTGTTGGCGAAGCAATCTTGTTTTTCTAATTTTAGGTTGGAAGATTGCTTCGTCGCTTCGCTTCCTCGCAATGACCATCCTTTTTTGAGATGGGTTCCAGTAACAACGAAATGTTATTTGGAATTATAATTTGGATACTCGTAAAATCCTTTTCCTGATTTTCTACCGAGATTTCCTGCGGCAACCATTTTCTTTAAGAGCGGACACGGACGATATTTCGAATCGCCGAACCCTTCATGCAGCACTTCCATAATTGAAAGACACACATCAAGACCGATAAAATCAGCAAGCGTTAATGGTCCCATCGGATGATTCATTCCTAACCGCATCACATTATCAATCGCGTCAGGTTTGGCAACACCTTCCATCACGCAATACATCGCTTCATTCAACATCGGCATTAAAATTCTGTTCGATACAAAACCCGGATAGTCGTTCACTTCAACAGGAGTTTTATCAATTTTCTGAGTAAGGCTTTTAATTGTTTCATACGTCTCATCCGACGTAGAAAGTCCGCGAATGATCTCGACAAGTTTCATGAGATGAACAGGATTCATGAAGTGCATTCCAATCACTTTATCCGGGCGTTTTGTCTGCGCTGCAATTTCCGTAATCGAAATTGATGAAGTGTTTGTGGCAAGAATGGTGTTCTTCGGTGCAAGTTCATCTGACTTGCGGAACAAATCAAATTTGATGCGTTGAATTTCAGTGGCGGCTTCAACAACAATATCTGCTTCCTTCACAGCATCGGCATGCACTGTACACGGAGTAATATTTGCGAACACATTTGCTTTTGCTTCTTCAGATAAAACACCTTTGCGAATTTGTTTATCCAAATTTGTCTGGATTGTTCTCATTGCTTTATCTAAAAAATCTTGGCGTATATCGTGCATTGTAACTTTGTTACCATACATTGCAAAGACGTGAGAAATTCCATTTCCCATTGTTCCGGCACCAATCACTGTGATGTTCATAAGAGTAACAAATTAAATGAAATTGAAAATTATTATTTGATAACTGATGTTACGCAAAATGTGTTTTTATCGCAAATGTAACTATTCAGCGTGAGTAACCCTTGAAGGGTTCTGTTAAATAAATAGCGATATTTTGATGTATCGAAAAATCAAATACCAAAAACCCTTCAAGGGTTTTTACCTCCAATTACGATACACTGAGCAGTTACAAAAAAATTTTGTTTAGCGTAACATTATTTGATAAGTTCGATCACGATTCCGCTTGCTTCGCCGCCGCCGATACAAATTGCAGCCAAGCCGCGCACAGCGTTTCGTTGTTGCAATGCGTGAAGAAGTGTAACAACAATGCGCGCACCGCTTGCCCCGATTGGATGACCGAGTGCAACAGCGCCGCCATGCACATTCACTTTATTGACATCAATGCCGTTTATTTTATCAACTGCAAGTGTTACAACAGCGAACGCTTCGTTAATTTCAATAAGATCGATATCGCTTAAAAAAAGATTTGCTTTCTTTAAAACTTTTGGAATAACATCCGCCGGTGCAGTAGTAAACCATTCCGGATTTTTTGCTGTGGATGCTGTTGCAATTATTTTTGCAATCGGCGTAATGCCAAGTTCTTTTGCTTTCTGTGCCGACATAAGAACAAGCGCTGCTGCGCCATCATTAATTTTTGAAGAGTTGGCTGCCGTAACAGTTCCATCTTTTTGGAACGCAGGTTTTAAAGTTGGAATTTTATCAAAATTAGTTTTCGTTGGTTCTTCGTCTTCTTCAATAAAAATAGTATCGCCTTTTTTTGAAGGGATCGGTACTTTTACAATTTCATTTTTGAATCGTCCGAGCTTTTGCGATTCCTGCGCGCGCTTGTAACTGAGCACGGCAAATTCATCTTGTGCTTCGCGTGAAATATTACATTCGCGCGCACACAATTCTGCAAAATTTCCCATCGCTGTGTTTTGATATGCATCGAGCAAACCATCACACATAATCGAATCAAAAATTTCTCCGTTACCAAGCCGGTAGCCTGTGCGCGCTTTGTTCAATAAGTACGGAGCGTTCGACATGCTTTCCATTCCACCGGCAACAATGATCTCAGCATCACCAAGTTGAATAGCTTGCGTGGCGAGCATAATTGCTTTCATGCCGGAGCCGCATACTTTATTGATGGTCATACATTCAACCGATGTCGGCAAACCGGCATACACCGATGCTTGACGTGCAGGCGCTTGTCCTTCTCCGGCGGTAAGAACATTTCCCATGATGACTTCGTTGACAGAATCTTTTGAAATACCTGCGCGCTTCACTGCTTCTTCAATAACAAGTGCGCCAAGTTTTGTTGCGGGAATTGAACTTAATGATCCGCCGAACGAACCAATCGGTGTTCGGCATGCACTGACAATAACAGTCTCATTCATAATAACTTCCTTTCTATAATAATAAACTTACAAGGAAGTAACTGAAATTCCAAAGATAAATTGAAACAAATTCATGAAAAATTTTTACAAACATATAATGTAACTACTTAGCGTTATTGTTGATTCAAAAAATCCCCCTAACCCCCTTTTCAAGGGGGAATAAGAGCGAGGAAATCCCCCTTGAAAAGGGGGTGTCCCGATTTGCTTTTTAATCGGGACGGGGGATTCGTTTTTTTTGGAAATACTGAAATTATGCCGAAGGTGGCAACGCCATTCCCTTGGAACATCCCTTCGGGACAAAAAATACGCTAAGCAGTTACCATATAATTTTCTTTATTATATTGACTTATGGAATTATTAAAAAACAAAACAAAAAGAAAATCCCCATCTGGTAAAGTAACATCAGATTTAACCTTTACTTCATACATGGGTAATAATAGTGATGTTTTTCCAAAAATATTACACCTTCATGTTTCTACAGGTGCTAAAATTGCCGACGTTACGTATGGTAAAGGAGTTTTTTGAAAAAGAGTTTCACTAGAAAAATATAAACTCTTTCCTACCGATCTAAAAACTGGTGTTGATTGTAGAAAATTACCTTACAAAAATAATGAAATGGATTGTTTTGTTTTGTTTTGTTTTGGATCCACCATATATGGAAGGATTATTCCGAGAAGATGATAGTTTTGCTGGCAAGGGTAGCCACGAATCATTTCAGGATCATTACTCGAATGGTAAACGTCCCACAGACCTAAGTCGCAAATGGCACGATGCAGTACTAGAGTTTTACGTTCAGGCTGCTATGGAAGCAAAAAGAGTTTTAAGGAAAAACGGCATTTTGATAGTAAAATGTCAAGATGAAGTTAGTGCGGGAATACAAAGATTAACACATGTGGAAATTATTATAAATTTGTATTTGATGGGATTTTATACAAAGGACTTATTTGTAATTACCCGATCAAATAAAGCTGGTGTAAGCAGGATGCTACGCCAACTTCATGGAAGGAAAAACCATTCATACTTCCTTGTCTTTGAAAAAGAAGCTACTTTTTCAAAAAAAAATTCTATTTGCGTTTTGCGTGAGCTACTAGACGATCGAGGAGAACAAATGGATTTTCTACGTATGGCGGAGACAATGGCCAAGTAATTGGTATCGACGATGATAGCAGTTCTTTTTGTTGTAGTGGTGTGTAATTTTTAAATTTACTACGTGGCAAATCTTCATTAAGAGCAAAAGCAAAACGCCATTCTTCTTCCAGAGCAAACATATTAACTGCAACAATATCAAACTCCCCAACTAATAAGCATGTTGTTTTTACTTCTGAACCATCAGAAAATCTTACTATTCTGCTATCACTTGCATCACATTGATATGTAGCTTTATAACCGTTTTTTAGTTTTTTGATTAAATTTGTTTTGAAATATTTATTTCTAAAAAAAATTAATGACTCATTGATTTTAAGAATTCTTTATTTGATTTTGTGCCTCTCATTTTTTCTGTTAAGAATTCCATCGCTTCAACAGAAGTAAACTCACTGAGAAATTTACGGAGTATCCATACACGATTGAGTTCTTCTTGCTCAAAGAGAATTTCTTCTTTTCGAGTTCCGGAGCGATTAACATCCACTGCAGGAAATATGCGGCGGTCGCTCAATTTACGATCGAGCACAATTTCCATATTACCGGTTCCTTTAAATTCTTCGAAAATAACTTCGTCCATTCTGCTGCCGGTTTCAACAAGCGCTGTAGCAATAATGGTGAGACTTCCGCCTTCTTCGATATTGCGAGCTGCACCGAAAAATCTTTTCGGACGATGCAATGCATTTGCATCAACACCACCGGAAAGAATTTTCCCGGAATGAGGAACAACGGTATTGTGTGCACGAGCCAAACGCGTAATACTATCGAGCAGAATAACAACATCGTGCTTTGATTCAACTAATCGTTTAGCTTTTTCCAACACCATATCGGAAACCTGAACGTGGCGTTCGGGTGGTTCATCAAATGTTGAGGCGACAACTTCGGCGCTTACCGAGCGTTCCATATCGGTAACTTCTTCGGGACGTTCATCAATCAACAACATCAACAATTTTACTTCAGGATGATTGCGCGCAATACTGTTTGCCATTTTTTGCAAGAGAATTGTTTTACCGGCTTTCGGCGGAGAAACAATCATACCACGCTGACCTTTGCCGATTGGCGACAATAAATCCAACATGCGCATCGCGTATTCGCCGGGAGCTGTTTCTAATTTCAATCGCTCCGTCGGATAGAGCGGTGTAAGATTATCAAACAGCACACGTTCACGAATTGTATCAGGAGATGAATCGTTCACAGACTCCACACGCAGCAATGCGAAGAATCGTTCACCCTCTTTTGGTGGTCTCACTTGTCCGCTTACCGAATCACCGGTGCGAAGCATGAACTTTTTAATCTGCGATGGTGAAACATAAATATCATCCGGTGAAGGCAGATAGTTATAATCCACCGAGCGCAAAAAGCCATAACCATCCGGCAATGTTTCAAGCACACCTTTGCTGAACGTCATTCCGTCTTTTTTGGTTTGCGCTTCTAATATTTGGAAAATAAGATCTTGCTTTCGAAGATCGCTGTGGCCGACGATGTTAAGCTCTTTCGCTATAGTGTTCAGCTCGGCAATTTTTTTGGACTTTAAATCGGAAATGTCCATAGGCATAATGAGGGATGTCCTTCCTTTACAGAGGGTAAATGTGAATAAAACCGGTAAAGAATAACTTGCTTGTACAAATCAATTGTATCAATACAAAATAATGTTGAAATTTTTTTGGTTGGTTTTGTAAAAATTAAGATTCGATTGATGGTTGGTTATTGCTTGAAATGAGAAATTATCCTGAAATTTTACATCAAAAAGATAGAGCAAATCGCCATTATTGTCAAGCATTTTTTTTGTTCGAAGTAAAAAATTGCAGCGCCTCACCAACAACATAAAATGAACCGGTAATCAGCAGCGCGTCATTTTTTTTCATCTGAGAGATTGCCAACTGCACACCTTCAGTAACACTGTTAGAAATTCGGAATGGTATTTTTTTTGCAAGAGCTTGCTTTTCCAACTCGCTGAGAGCAAGCGCCCTGTCCGTTTCCGGTTGAACAAGATACAGTGTCGGGTGTACGGTTTTCAGAATCGAAAACATTTTTGCATACTCCTTATCCTTCATTACACCAAAAACAATGTGAAGGGTATTGTGCTTTATACTTTTCAAAGTCTGCAACGCTGCGTTGAGAGCATCAGGATTATGAGCAACATCCAAAATAATAACCGGCTTTCTGTTAATTATTTCGAAACGCCCGCGCAGTTTCGTTAACTCCGCAACATTGGCAAGTCCATTTGCAATTGCTTCATTGCTGATAGAAAATTTTTTTGATTGCAGGATGCGTACAACTTGCAATGCGATCATTGCATTGTGTTTCTGAAATTCGCCATGCAAACCAATGTTGTAATTATTTGTTTTGATTTGATTGGCAATAATGAATTCAGATTTTTTTGCTTGCGCTGCTGCGCGAATAACTTTCAAAGCAGTCGTCGGAAGTTTTCCGACTACACATGTAATTTTATTTTTTATGATTCCAGCTTTTTCAGATGCAATAGAAGAAAGTGTGTTGCCAAGTATTGCTGTATGATCTTTCCCTATTGATGTGATGACAGAAACTATCGGACGAATAACATTGGTCGCATCAAGTCTTCCGCCCAAACCGGTTTCAATAACTGCAATGTCAATTTTTCTATCTGCAAAATATTGAAACGCAATTGCCGTTGTTGCTTCAAAAAAAGTTGCGTGGTTTTTTTCAATAGTTGGACGAAAATAATTTGTGTATTTCTTCAACGCAACATCTGAAATCATCACTCCATTGATGCGAATGCGTTCGTTGAAGCGAACTAAATGCGGCGATGTGTACAATCCCACTTTGTACCCTGCAGCCGTAAGCACAGCGGCGATCAATGAAGAAGTTGAACCTTTTCCATTTGTACCTGCGATATGAATTGAGTGAAATTTTTTTTCAGGATTGCCGGCAAAGCGAAGCAATGCGCGAATATTGCGCAAGCCAAACTTCATACCGAATACTTGAAGATTGTACAGAAATGCAATTGTAGAGCTCATAGTAAAAACTACAACCAGCTATTTATTATAGATGCAGTTTGATTTGCATCCAACGTGCCGACTAACTCTGAAATATTGTTGAATGAATTTCGTTCACAATATTTTTTTACCCCATCTGCAATAGAAATACCGGTTGCCGGTGAAATAAAATTTGCCGTTCCTACTTGCACGGCAGAAGCGCCGACAAGAAAAAATTCCACTGCATCTTCCCAACTCACAATTCCGCCAATTCCAATAATTGGAATTTTTACAGCTTTCGAAACTTCAAAAACTTTTGCAAGTGCAATCGGTTTAATTGCCGGTCCGGAAAGTCCGCCGGTTACTGTTGAAATTTTAGGTTTGCGTGTGTAAATATTTACCGCCATTCCGATGACCGTGTTAATGACAGACACTGCATCTGCACCTTCTGCTTCCGCCGCGCGCGCAAATTCGGAAATGTGCGTAACATTTGGCGTCAGTTTAACAATCAATAATTTTTTTGTTCGACGCCGAAGTTCTTTCGTTATGAACGCAACTTGTTGTACATCCGTTCCAAAATTCAATCCGCCTTCTTTTACATTCGGACAAGAAACATTAATCTCAAATCCTTGTACGACAGCGTGCGGCTCTAACAGTTCAAGCACATCGCAATACTCCTGCACACTGCTTGCCGCAATATTCGCAATAATAGTTGTAGAAAATTTTTCTAACGTCGGAATTTTATCCGCAATAAATTTATACACACCAATATTTGCCAAACCGATTGAGTTCAACATGCCGCTGGCTGTTTCAGTGATACGAGGCGGCGGATTTCCATCGCGTGGTTTCATCGATAGCGATTTTGTAATAATGCCGCCAAGTTTATTGACATCCACTAAATCCAGCACTTCATCGCCGTAACCAAAAGTACCGGAAGCGACTAAAATTCTATTCTTAAAAAAAGTATCACGTATCGAAAATGATTCAACCATAATCAGAGTGTTATTGTTTTAGTTTCGAAAATAGTTCCTTCTTTACACACCAATGTATATTTTTTTTCTGAACCAAGAACTTCAATATTGCATCCCTGGCACAAACCAATACCACATGCCATACTGCACTCTATCGAAGCAAAACAATCAACATTGATTTCTTTTGCGTACGCTGCCAATGCCTGCATCATTCGTGTTGGTCCGCATGTAAAAAATTTTATTTTGCCGTAATCGTTTTCAGCAAAATCGGCTTTCATTAAATCAAGAACTGTTCCGTGGAATCCTTCGCTGCCGTCATCAGTTGCAATATGCGGATTGCTCAATCCGTCGCGAACGATCATAGAGGAATTTCTCGCACCAAGATATGTTACGTTTTTTTTCATCGCATGTAAGCTTGAACTTAAAAACTTAAATGGTGCAACGCCAAGACCACCGGCAACAATAATTGCTGTATCAAAAGTATCATCAATAAAGGAAAGAAAACTATTACCACACGGACCAACAACATCAATTGTTTCTCCCACTTTTTTCTTAGCGAGTAATTGAGTTCCTAGACCAATAGCATTAAAAATAATCGAGACATTCTCACCAACAACATTATTAATACTAAATGGTCTGCGCAGCAATGGATAAATTGGTTCAACTTTTATATTAAGGAATTGTCCGGGCTGCGCAACACTACTTATTGCGGTGGAGTGAAATGTAACTTCAATTATTTCTGATGTTAAATTTTTAATTGAGAGAATTGGAGTGTGTTCTTGTACCATGTACATTAAGGGGCTATTTTTTTATGTTTGTTGAATCAGTAACGGTATTCTGAGTTTTTATTTCAGTCGGTAATTTTTCTTCAACTTTTTTTTGTTCGCTCTCTTTTTTCAATGCTGCGTCATTCGCAGCTTTTTCTTTTTCAATACGTTCTTTCTCTGTCTTTACTTTTTGTTCTGCCTCTTGTTTTTCGCGATCAACTTCGGCAAGCTTTGGCTGCACGACTGATGCAAATTTTGAACTCGGAAATTGCGTAACAATGCGTCGGTAGACAGCAATGGCGCTGTCGTTTTGTTGTAATGTATTTTCATATAACCAACCGAGAGTATATAACGCTTGAGAAGAAAGCTGTGAGTTAGTGGAAATTAATCCGCGCAACATAGTTATTGCACTATCGGTCTTGTTTGAAAAAATAAATGTTTCTGCTTTCATATACTTCTCAAGAGCGGCGTTGCTCTCATCAACAGCCAGAGGCAATCCTAAATACCTGCGCGATTCTTGTGCGTACGTTGTTCGCGGATAATGTTCTATAATCGATAAATGCAGAGAATCAATTTCCTTCTTTGGATGGCGTGCAGTACGATAAATGTCTGCGACGGTAAATAATGAACGCGGCACCAACTCGCTATCAACTGTGGTTGTTGCAATAGACATGAAGCGACTGATTGCTGAATCTAATTGATTCATCTCCAAATAAAATAAACCGGCAAGTTCAAATTTTGTTTTGGCAATCAATCGTTGTAACGAATCTATTCGTTCTTGTTGAGTAGGAACTTTGATTGCAATTGGAGCAGGACGAGCCGCTTCGGTAACTTTAGTTGTGTCATTGAGTGCACCAATTTTCTTTTTATCAACTAATGATGGATTAAATTTTACTGGTTTCTTTGCAGAAGAATCTGCTGAATTTTTTTTCGAAGTAGAATCTTGTATTGTACTAACAAGTGTATCCTTTACAATTTTTGGATATTTTGCTTCGAACAACAAACTATCAAAACGTAATATTTCCTTTGTCAGCAAAAAGTATTTTGAAAAAAGTTCTGATTTTTTTGTCGCTGCAATTGTAATTTCCGATGCTGAAAATTCTATTCTTGCCATGTCGTAAAATTTTCTCGCTGAATCATAATTCATCAATTTTGTTTCATACAATTGAGCAACAGCAAAATACGATTTTGCAGATTCATCTGTTTTTGCAAACGTGGAATCTACAAAGTGATATTTAATTACAGCATCTTCATCATTTCCTTGAAGCAATAAATTGTTGCCAATCTCGTAATGAATTGAAGCAAAATATTCTGTGTTCTTGGAGTCAGTCAAAAGACGGTGTAATTCATCTATTGCAACATCATATTTTTTTTGTTTACTAATCATTCTAATACGTTGCAACGTTGATTGAAATAATGCTCCGTAATCGGGTGAGAAATCTTTCACTTTGGCAAAAGCTTGTTCTGCATGTTCTGCATCATTCATCTTATCGTAGCATAATCCAATCTGAAATTGCGACTGTGCATTTACTTCATCGTCATTCGTATGCTGAATAGATTCAGAATAATACTTAACAGCTTTATCGAATTCGTTGATAGAAAAATAATATTGAGCGAGCACAAACGCAGCACTTCCTGCAAGCAATGTATTGCCTTGCTGTACTGATGAGGAATACAAATTTTCTTCTTGCAGAATTCCTTCTGCATATTTTTTTTGACGTAGTTGCGTTTTACCAAGCCATAACTGCGCCTCAGATATTAGTGCACTGTTAGAATATTTCGCAAACATTTCTAAAAATTTGCGCTCTGCTTTTACATCTTCTTCTAAATAATAGTATGCCTTTCCAATCATAAGCAATGCATCATCAACCCACTTAGATGTTGGGTAGTATGAAAGTAGTTTGGAATTTTTTTCGATTGAAACTGTAAATTTTGCCCGCGCCGATGAAGAAATTTGAAAATTAGATTGCACAGTTATAGACTTGGCTCTGTTTGTTTTTAATTGCGCATGCACTTCAGATTCTGCCTCATTAAAGCTGCGTTGTGCATTGTAAAATGTATTGAAGTACGCAATTGTATTTGTGTACCGCTGTTTCACAAAATCGGCAGTAGGGTCATAGAGTGAACACCCACTGTAGAAAAAAGTTGTGAAAAGTATGATAGAAAGGATTTTGGGAGTATGTAGCTTCACAATGTTTGCCATGAGTAATTATATAATACCGAATACCAGAAACTTTCGCAACATTCGCCGCGGCGAATCACATGTTAAACTTTATTATTCATCTTGTGTCAAACAAACAGCTTTAGAAAATAATTTTTTTATTCACTCATTATTTTTGGAGGAACTATGAAACATCTCATTCTTGCAGCTTTAATTCTTGTAACAACACAAGTATTTTCATTCAGCGAAGATGAAAAATCTCCGATGCCGCCGATGTTTGGCGGAGGACGCATGAAATTATTACAAGAACTTAAACTCAGCGATACGCAGAAAGAAAAATTTGAACAACTCCGTTTCGATATGGAGAAAAAAGAAATTGAACTCCGTGCGAAACTTGAAACATCTAAACTCGAAATGCGAAAACTTATCATGTCTGATGTGCCTGATAAAGCCGCAATTGATAAGAAAATTCCCGAAGTGGTTTCAAATGAAGCCGCACTTCGTTCGAATAAATTATCAGCATGGTTTGAAGGAAACAAATTACTCAATGCTGATCAGCAAAAAATTTGGGTAAAATTTTTACGAGTTTCCGTTTTTCAAGAGATGAATAAAAATCCGCACGGTATGGGCGGCATGCGCCACCGAATGCCACCAATGCCTGAACATGACGAAAAATAATATTATTATTTTCTTGTGATGAATAAACGGGATGATATAAAAAAATCGTCCCGTTATTATTTTAAAGAGTAGAAAGTTACTATAGCAGAAACATAGTAGGTTGATAATTGGTGCAATCGTTACATCAAGGATATAAAAAATATTTGAAACTTACAAATCACCTTCAACAGGACGAAGAACAATTTCATCCGTTGTTACTCGCTCGGGCTGGCAGAATAGTGAAACAATAACATCAGCAACATCTTCCGGCTGCATCATTTTTTCGTGAAAACGTTCGCGGTTTTTCTCGCTCCACATTCCGGTTTCAACGGCACCCGGCAATACATCAATCACACGAATTCCATGCTTCCTCACTTCTGCCCGCAAACCACGCGACATTGCCAACGCACCGGCTTTTGATGCAGAATACACTGAGGAATTTGTAAATGTCGTTGTCGCAGCAACCGATTGAATATTAAAAATATATCCGGAAGATTTTTTTAACATTGCAGGTAACACTGCTTGTGTACACAAAAAATATCCGCGTAAGTTTGTATTGATGATTGCATCGAATTCTTTAATTGATGTTTTTTCAAACTTAGAAAAACTTGTGATGCCTGCATTGTTGACAAGAACATTGACCGCATCAAATTGTTTTTGAATTTTTTTGTACGCAGCAACAACACTTTTTTCATTTGTAGTATCAACAACCAACATCGAAGCAGTACCGCCAGCATTATTAATTTCTTTCGTAGATGCATGTAACAGTGCACGATTTCTTCCGCTCAGAATAACACGCGCACCTATTCGCGCGAAAGCAACAGCAATTGCTCTGCCTATTCCCTTCGATGCACCTGTAACCCACACCACCGGAAGTTGATTTCGTTTTTTCATTGTGCAGAATTGATTGATAGTTTCAAAAACTCGGTTCGTGTTGAATCACTTGTTTTAAAAACACCGAGCATCGCGCTGGTTGTTGCAAGAGAATTTTGTTTTTCAACACCGCGCATCATCATACACATATGTTGCGCTTCGCACACAACGGCAACGCCCTGTGGCTGCAGAATGTTTTGAATTGTGTCTGCAATTTCCCGCGTCATACGTTCTTGAACTTGTAAGCGACGAGCAAACATTTCAACGATGCGGGGTATTTTACTTAAGCCAATAATTTTACCTTTCGGTATATAGGCAATATGTATTTTTCCAAAAAAAGGCAGCAAGTGATGTTCACACATACTATAGAAATCAATATTTTTTACTATCACCATCTCATTATAATTTTCATTGAAGATGGCGCCATTAACAATTTTTTTTAAATCATCTGAGTAACCTTTTGTAAGAAACTGGAGCGATTCTGCTACACGATGCGGAGTTTGTAATAATCCTTCGCGTAATGGGTTTTCACCAATGGCTTTTAATTGTTCGGTGATTAGTTTTTCGAGAGTTTCGGTCTGAGTAGAATTATTTTTTTTCATCGTAGATTTATTATTCCCCTCGATATTCAACAAAATTGTTTTCGGTTTCAAATAACTTTACCGAATATAAAGTTCCGTCGTGAATATGAGGTTGAAGTTGCTGCCAACATGCGATGGCAATGTTTTCCGCTGTTGGTATAATGTCGTTCAAAAAATCAACATCAATATTTAAATGTTTGTGATCAACTTTATCAATAAAATGTTTGTTAATTATTTTTTTTAATTTTTTTAGATCGATCACATAGCCGGTTTCAGGATTTGGTGTGCCGGCAATTGTAACTTCAATAAAATAATTATGACCGTGTCCATGTGGATTGGTACACTGATCGAAGAGTTCGTAATTCTTTTCTTCGGAAAGATTTGGATTATACAAACGATGAGCCGCACTGAAGTGTGCACGTCTGGTTACAAATATCATCTCGTACCTTTTTAATTTACTTGTAATGCCGCAATTACTTCTTCCGTATGTCCATCAACTTTTACTTTCGGAAAGAGATGCGAAATTTTTCCTTTTTCATCAATAATGAATGTTGTTCGTTCTACACCCATATATTTTCTTCCATACATACTTTTTTCTTTCCAAACGCCATACTTCTGTAAGATGGTTTTTTCTTCATCGCTGAGAAGAAGAAAATTCAAATCGTATTTTGAAATAAATTTTTCGTGCGCTTTTATTCCATCAGGGCTGATACCGATGACAACTGCACCCTTCTTTGTAATCGCTGAAAGATTATCGCGAAATGAACATGCTTCTTTCGTACAACCGGACGTGTCATCCTTTGGATAAAAATACAAAACGATTTTTTTTCCTTTAAAATCTTTCAGAGAATACTTTTTCCCATCGCTGCCAAGCAATGAAAAAGCAGGTGCTTTCTCTCCAACTTGTAATACATTCATTTTTTTTCTTTCTGAAATAAAAAAAACCACAGAGATGCGATTCAACAATTATTCTGTGGCTGATAAATAATTATGCAACTGCCTTTTTAACTTCATCATACGGCGGCTCTACAAGCGGACTTTCAGAAATCCACGCGTATGAAATTTTTCCTTTCTCATCTACTACAAACACTGCACGATTTGATGCAGATAAACCAACAAGACCGGCAAAATTATTAATTAAGCCGCAATACTGAGAAGAGACGTAGCGTGAATAATCGCTAAGCAACGGAAATGTAAGGCCATTTTTTTCAGCGAATGCTTTATTCGAAAACGGCGAATCAACACTGATACCGATAACCTGTGCATTCAATGAATTAAATTCTGCAAGCGAATCGCGGAAGGCACACATTTCTTTTTCGCACACACCGGTAAATGCGCCGGGATAAAAAGCCAACACAACTTTTTTTCCTGCATAATCGGAAAGTGTGTGCATTTTTTTTCCTGTATCAACCAATGTAAAATTTAACGCGGTAGAGCCAACTGAAAGTGCCATTTTTATTCTCCTAAATTAAATGATGTGTCAATATAAACTACGGTGAAACAAGAAATGTTCCCGATTAAATTTAAATTACCAAAAATGAATTCGTTAAACAAGTTTTTTGAACTATCAATAGGGCATCTCTAAAAACATCGTCGTCATTGCGAGGGAGCGAAGCGACCGAAGTCC
>CAYHZL010000009.1:0-40685 GCA_964361075.1 uncultured Chitinophagaceae bacterium | reverse complement strand
CCATGAGTTTGTTTATCAAGAACGTGAAAATTTGAATTATTTCTGAATCATTTTACTACACTCATGGCATCACTCGCATTTTTTAAGGTTCGACTAAATAGTTCTCACTGAAAAAGTCAAGGATTGGTAGGACAGACATTCCTGTCTGTCAAAAATTTTACAAAAAACGTCAGGCAAGAATGTCTGACCCACCGTGATTCTCACTTTTTCAGTGTGAACTAAATAATGAATGACGAGTATATTTTTAACTATGTGAGGTTGTAATGAAAAAATGGTTTATCTTTTTTTTACCAATATTACTTTCTGCACAACAACTGAAAGTAATTTCAACAATAAAAATTCCAATTTCTCCTCAAGAGCAATGGGACAATCCTCAATTTTCATCTGATGGCAATTCAATTTATTTTACAAATGCGTCATTCGATGGCATTTGGAAATTTTCGTTGAAAGACCAACAACTCTTGCAGATTACTAATGATGCAAATTCCGGTTATGGTTTTTCAATTTCTGCTGATGACAAACAAATCTGCTACCGCCGCACACAGATGAATGCGGTAACGCACGAACGCAAGCAAGATGCGGTTGTGCTCAATCTCGAAACAAATTCAAAAAAAATAATTACAAGTGGCAGCGATGTTTCACTTCCTTTTTTTACAAAAAACAGTGAAGTCCATTCGATAAACAAGAAAACAGAGTCTCAATCATCTCTCACTCAAAGCACCGATACAATTATTACAGGAATTGATGAAACAAAAATTTCATTACTAGTGCAAGGGAAGAAAAGTCTTTTCGATCCGCTGAAAAATGTGGATATCCTCCGAAGGAGTGGATCACATCCCTTCGGGAGAAGTTATATCTGGCCATCTCTTTCTCCTGATAAAAAAAGAATTGTTGCTTATGAAATGTCACATGGTGCATTTGTTTGTGATTTGCAAGGAGCGAATCTTGTCCTATTAGGAAGGAGAGATGCGCCTGTGTGGACGCGTAATGGAAAGTGGATTGTGTATATGAATGATATTGACGACGGAAGAATGATGACCTCTTCAGAAATTATGGTGGTGAGTGCAGATGGTGTAACAACTCAGTCTCTTACCAGCACATCAGATAGACTTGAATTGAATCCTCGTTGCTCGCCGACGGAAAATAAAATTGTATTCAATACTTCCGACAGCGAAATATTTATTCTTACCTATGAGGAGATACAATAATGAAATATTATTTCTCACTTCTTCTGATTTTATTTTTTGAAATATCATTTGCACAACGAAAAGATTTATCGGGATTAAAAATTTGTATCGATCCCGGACATGGCGGACATAATGCCGCTAATGATCGGCATGTTATTCCCGATCCGGGAATTGATTTTTGGGAATCGGAAAGCAATTTTCAAAAAGCTTTGTGGCTTAAACCACTATTAGAAACGTATGGTGCTACAGTAATTTTGACAAGGAATACGAACGATTATCCAAATGATGATGAGCCAAGTTTAACTGCACGCTGGACATTGGCAAACAGTAACAATGTCAATTGGTTCCATTCAATTCACAGCAACGCAACGGGAGGAAATAATACTGGTACAAACTATACATTGATATTAGTGAAGGAAGATAAAATTACGCGCAAACCGGTCTCTCCAGAAGCAGTAACGATGTCTAGTGCGATCTATAAAAATATTCGTTCGCACAACAGAACAACTTCTTCTGGAGGAAATATTCAACCTGGTGTGTATTTAGATTACACGTTTTATGGTGGAACAAGTGGCGGATTTAATCTTGGCGTATTAAATGGATTGAATATGCCCGGAGAACTTTCCGAAGGTTCATTTCACGATTACTATCCTGAAACGCGTCGGCTGATGAATAACGACTACCGAAAAGTGGAAGCGTATGGAATTCGTGATGGCTTCCTCGAATATTACCAAGTGCCTGCAGATTCATTCGGAATTATTGCCGGCATCCAATTAAACAACGATGTTGATTTGCCTGCGAACTCTACACAAGTACGATTGATGCCGGAAAATAAAATGTACACCGGAGATAAATTCAATAATGGATATTTTATGTTCGATTCACTCACAGCAGGTCAGCATACTATTTATTTTGAAAGTGCGGGATATGCAAAGGATTCTGTTGCACTTGCAGTGAGCCGCGGCGGATTGCATTTTATAGATCGCACTCTTGTTTCCACTGCACCTCCGTTTGTAAAAAATATTTCTCCTGCAAATGGTGGTACCAATGTTGTGAATACCACGCCCATTGAAATATCATTTTCAAAAGCGATGGACAGTGCTTCTGTGTCAGCTGCATTTTCTATTTCGCCGAATATTGCAGGAACAATTTCCTGGAAAGTTGCGAACCAAACAATTAGTTTCAAACCGGCACGATACTTTTCTCATTCAACTCTCTATACGGTAAAAGTCGGAGCGTCTGCAAAATCTGTAACCGGATTATTTATTGATGGAAATAAAGATGGAATTGCCGGCGATGCATTTCAAAGTTTATTTCGAATACAACCGCCGATACCTCCCGTTGTTGCTGTATCAATTCCGAAACAGAATGATACGCTGGTTTCTCCAACAAGTACCATTGGTGTGCGTTTTTCAAAAGCAATGGATACGACAAAACTTCGTGCTGCATTTTCAATTGTTCCTGCTGTTGAAGGGAATAGTATAATTTCCACAGATCAATTAACGATTCTTTTTAAATATATAAATCCGTTACCGTATTCAACAAAATTTACATTGACGATTGCAGGGAGTGCACTTTCTTTTGATAGTGTTGCATTGGATGGCAATAAAGATAATGTTGCAGGCGATCCATTCATACTTTCATTCCGTACAGCCGACGCTCCGGCAGGAATTGTGCAACAGAGCAATCGTCAACCTGATCAATTTTTATTGGAACAGAATTATCCGAATCCATTCAATCCCTCTACAGTGATCAATTATCAGTTATCAGTGAACAGCAATGTAACATTGAAATTGTACGACGTTCTGGGAAGGGAAGTCGCAACACTTGTGAACGAACACCTTCCGGCCGGGATATATAATTATTCATTTTCAACTGACCGCTTTCAATTACCAAGCGGCATTTATTTTTACCGGTTAACATCAGGAAATTTTTCCGCAATAAAAAAATTAGTAGTAGCAAAATAATGGGAATCCATCCCTTTGGGATTTGTAAAAATTCTGAACAATGCGTATCTTTATTCGGAAAATAAAAGCAATAGTGCCGGGGTGGCGGAATTGGTAGACGCACAGGACTTAAAATCCTGAGTTCCGCAAGGAGCGTGCCGGTTCAAGTCCGGCCCTCGGTACAAAAGAAAGCCTTGTAGTTGATTTACTGCAAGGCTTTTTCTATTATTAACTCATGTTACGCAGTTGAAAAATTCGCCTAATAAACTAAGTTCGTCATGCCCGAACGCTTTAATCGGGCATCTATAAATGGATTCCCGCCTAAAACATGCGGGAATGACGGGTGTTTTTTTCCGTTCTGCGTAACATTACTTATTAAGTCGAACCTCAAAGTATTTTAATATGCAGAACCTTCCGAAGGTTGATTTGATCAAGTCTGTAATTATTGAAAGTATTTTGCGTATTGATAGAAAACCTTCGGAAGGTTTTTAATTTGGAAAAATTAAAACATCATTGAATGAATTTTGTTCCACAAAAAGAGGAGTTGAGACGATGAAATATTTAAGTTTGTTCATAGCATTCACGTTTATTTCTTTTCAGGCACAAGGCGCTGAAACACCGGACTGGGTAAAAAATTTCGGTAAAAGCGCTTCTTTTCCGGATGCGTTTTATATTACCGGATTTGGAATTTCAAAAGCGAGTAACGATGATGACAAAGCTGATGCAAGAACGCGTGCAACAGAAAATGCACGTGCAAATCTTGTGCAAAAAATTTCTGTGAAAGTGCAAAACACAATTACTTCGCGCAAAGAAGAAAACAACACGGAATATCTAGAACATGTCAATTCGTTTACACAAAGCACATCATCGTTGGAAATTCAGGGTGTAGAAATGCAGTCTTATTTCAACAACGGTGATAACATGTATTACGCTTTTGCCTATGTAAAAAAGGAAAAGCTCTATTCATTGTACGCAGCGAAGGCTGAAGAACTCATGAAAGAAATTCATCAGCGCATCGAATCCGGGCAGAGAGATGTTGAAAATAATTTGCGGAATATTGCTATTGAAAAATATCTCGGTTGTTTTCCTCTGTTCACAAAGCTTGCCGAAACAAAATCAATTATGATGGTAACGCAAATGATGGATACGTCAATTCATTTTACTTCTGAAAAAAATGAAGCATCTATCCACGATGCGATTGATAAGTTGATTCAAAAACCTGTGAATGATGCAAATGATATTGCGTGGTTTTTGTGCTACTATCTTAAAGAGCAGCTTCCGAACAAAAAAATTTCAATTACTGTTACACCGTTTACGTACCAAGATACAAAAATGGGAAGTTCGTTTTCGCGGTACTTTCAACAAGCGATGGAATCGCAAATTGTGTCTGCTGCGAAGTGGGAAGTTTCACAAGAACGCGGCGAATATATTGTTACTGGAACATATTGGGAACAAACGGATGGTATAAAATTTACTGCTGTGCTAAAAACAATTGCACACAATACCATTGTTGCAACTGCAGAAAAAATTGTTCCGCATGAAATTTTGAAAAAAACTAACCTTGCACTAAAACCGCAAAATTTTGAACAGGCATTCAGCGATTTAAAACAATTTCGCAAAGATGAAATTATTGACGGCGGATTGCATCTTGAAACGTGGACGAACAAAGGAAAAGAAAATTTATTGTTTACCAAGGGAGAAAAAATGTCGGTCTATGTTCGAGTAAATATTCCAAGTTACATCCGATTTATTTATCATCTTGCCACCGGCAAACGAGCATTGCTTTTAGAAAATTATTATATCGATGCCTCAAAAGTAAATCAAGTTGTTGAAATTCCGGGACCGTTTGAATGTGATGAGCCGTTCGGTGCAGAAGTATTGCAGGTCTTTGCACGCACAGAGCAATTTGAACCTGTTGCCACAACAATGCTTGAAGGGTATCCAATTCTGAAAGAAGATTTACCTCAAGTTGTTGCGCAAACACGCGGGATGAAAAAAGTAAAAAGCAGTACAATGCAAGCGGAACAGCGTGTTGTGTTAACAACAATGGAAAAATAGTTTCTCAATCCACAGGGAAAAAATATAATGGCAGGGTACGTGCGAATAAAAAAAATCATACTATGCTGTTGCATTCTCATCTCTACATGTGCAGCACAAACACTTCAGATTGACTCATTAAAAAAATAAGCTTACAAAGGCTAGTGGAAAAGAACGGCTTGCTGTTCTTTATGAGCTCTCTAATGCTCTCGAAGGACTTTTTCCCAAGCAGGCATTGCAGTACAGTCTTGAAGGAATTACACTCGCCGAACAATTAGGTGATAAAACATCCTTAGCAACATTATATTCTTCAACAGCGTTTTCGTACGGTTTTATCGGGGATATTTCGCAATCGTTGCGTTATGGATTTAAATCCTTGGAACTGAGCAATCAACTTAATGATAAAAAGCGTATTGCCAGTGCACATAGTGCTTTAGCAATTACCTATTCGTATCTCGGTCAATACAGTAAATCGCTTGAACATCATTTCGAAACACTGCGTCTTCGAGAAGAGCTTGGTTTAGTTAATGCAACATTGAAAACTTACAACAACATCGGAATTGTCTATCAGAAAATTGGACTATATAGTAATGCAATCGAATACTATAAACGCGCGCTTGATGGAATACAGAAAAATTGGAACGACACCGCTAGTGTTGTACGATTGATGTTGAATATTGGTTTTACAGAATTTAAGGTAGGGCATAGCAGTGTTGCAATGGAATATCACACAAAGGCATTGGAACTTGCCAAGAAAATTAATTTTGTTAATGGACTTGCCTATGCATATTCTAATCTTGGTATTATGAATACGGAAATGAAAAATTATATTCAAGCGTTAGAGTATTTGCATCAGTCAAACAAATTATATGAAGAACTCGGATTAAAACTTGGAGTAGTGCAAGGATTGAATTCGATTGGATTGGTATATTTTAAAATTGGAAAATATGATCAAGCCATTAAATATTTAAAACAAGCAGTCGTGCAAGCACAACATCTCAATGCGCCGGATGTCTTAAAATTGAGTTATGAAACGCTGTATTCTATTTATCAAGATAAAGGAGAGCAGAATCAAGCATTTCATTATTTTAAACTATACCCTGCTGCAAAAGATTCTCTCTTTAGTACAAACGAATCGAAAAAAATTGCTGAACTCTCTATTCAATCTGAAATTTTTGCCAGAGAACGCGAAATTGAATTGTTGAAAAAAGAAAAAATCATTTCTGATTTAAATCTCGAAAAGCAAAAGTATGAATCAGATTTGGTGATTGGTGCAGTCGTTTTTCTTTTCATTGTTATTCTGTTTTTATATTACAATACTCGTAGAATTAAACAGAGTAAAATTTTGGTTGAACAAAAGAATGATGAATTAAAAATATTAAATAGTGAACTTCAGGAAAGAGTAGACCAAGTGAAGTTGTTGAGCGGGTTACTCCCGATTTGTTCGAATTGTAAAAAAATTAGAGACGACAAAGGATATTGGGAACAATTAGAGGGATACATTTCAAAACACAGCGAGGCTACTTTTTCGCACGGTATTTGTCCTGACTGTGCACAAATACTTTACCCGCAATTTATCAAACGTAAAGAGCCACAGTAACCATTTTGTATTTCTCTTTACATGTATGATTACTTTTTTTGTAACTACTCTGCGAAAAAATTATGCCACAGATTCACAGATTTTTAACGGTGGCGCTTCGGCGCCATTAAAGGGCGGTGCCAAAAATTAATAAATCAATGTCATTCCGATCCGTCGTAGGCGGAGAGGAATCTCGTTTTACATTTTGAAGGAAAAAGGCGAGATTCTCCCGAAGGTCACGAAGTGATGGCTTCGCCAGATTCCTTCGGAACTCGTCGCTTCGCTCCTCGGAATGACAATCCTCTGGAATTTTTGGAACTGCCCTAAAGTTTAATCTATGATAACGATTTTTTTAAGGAATATCATTTTATACATTTTTTGCGCTGAGTAGTTACCTAAAGGGCATTTCTAAAAACCTAAAAAAAATTGCCATTGCGAGCCGTTCTTTGGCGAAGCCCCGAAGGGATCCCTTTGGGACAATCTCGTTTTTTCTTTTTAATTGAAAGATTGCTTCGGTCGCTTCGCTCCCTCGCAATGACGACGATGTTTTTAGAGATGCCCTAAACTTTGTGCATGAAATTCATGTACTGTGTAAAATATGCATTGTTCGCAGGCACTAATGTTGAATTCAGTTAAAATTCAAAAAAATTATCTTGGCACGGTGATTGTGAAAATACGTAACTACACAGTGTGTTTTTTTTCCCGAAGGTCCGAATGACTCCTTCGGCATAATTTCAGTATTTCCAAAGAACAAAAACGAATCCCCCGTCCCGATTAAAAAGCAAATCGGGACACCCCCTTTTCAAGGGGGATTTAAAGCAAGTATTCCCCCTTGAAAAGGGGGTTAGGGGGATTAGTTGAATCAACAATAACGCTGTGTAGTTACAAAAATACATTCGAACGGTTAACAAAAAAAATATTGATAACCATATTTGTATCTACTCAGTCATGCCATGAGTTTGTCTAATGTTTTGGTGAATGTTGTAAGTTTTATTCGCCGCGGCGAATCAAAAAGTAACTCATGGCATGACTTTAAAGGCACGGTGAGTAGTTACTCATATTTCAAAAATAATAAAAGGAGATTTATCTAAAATGAACTGCACTGCCCCCACCAATAAAAAAGATTTCCTTTATGTATATTGACTCATTAGTACCTTTCCACACAAGACTTTTTTATAGTAATTTTTATACTACTCTTTAGTTTCATCAGTGTCTATCTCTATCATGTTGCGAAAATCAATTAATTCGATCATTCACACTAAGAGCATTTTAATATACATTTCTTCCTATATTCTATTCGATGTAATATCGTTAAGGAAACTTTTTATGAATAAACAAAAAATTTCTACCTCTCTTGCAATGAGCGAAAACGGGTTTCTCTTTCTTCCAACGACAGGGGAAACATTTACTGTTAATGAAATGGGAAAGTTGATCCTTAAATATCTGCAGGAAGGGAATGACCAACAATCAATCATTGAAGCGATAACGGAAGAATATGATGTTGATGCGGATGATCTTCAACGAGATTTTGTCGATTTCATGAGTCAGTTGAAGCAATTCCAATTAGTGGTGGAAGCATGAACGTAGCGATAACAGGATTGAACAATGTCGATAATCCGGCGCCTGGCGTTCCGGTTATTCGTGCTATAAAAGATTCAGGTGAATTCACCGGACGCATTATTGGATTGTTATATGATACGCTTGAGCCTGGTGCCTACATTCCCGATGTTGCAGATGTTAGTTATATCATTCCGTATCCTTCTGCGGGTTTGGAAAATCTTTTTCAACGGATCATCATGATCCATGAAAAAGAAAAGATTGATGTTATTATACCGACACTCGATTCCGAATTAAACGGATTTATTAAACTGGCTCCTCGCCTAAAGGAACTTGGTATCGCAACATATCTTCCAACTGCAGATCAACTTAATCTTCGCGCAAAAGATAAGCTCGCTGAATTTTGTGCGAAGTTTGATATCAACGTTCCAAAGAATATTCTTGCGACTTCAATGCAGGATCTTTATAAGATACAATCGCATTTCGAATATCCGGTTGTTATCAAAGGGATTTTCTATGATGCAGCAGTTGTAAACAATTTGGAAGAGGCCGGTACTGCATTCCAAAAATTGCAGGCGAAATGGGGTTTACCGATTATCGTTCAGGAATTTATTGCCGGTGATGAATATAATGTTTGTGCACTCGGAGATGGATCGAAGATGATCGGAGCGGTTGCAATGAAAAAAATGTACATCACTGATAAAGGGAAAGGGTGGTCCGGAATTACGATCCATGATGCTTCATTACTTAGTCTTTCAAAAAAAGTAATTGCAGCATTGCAATGGAAAAGCGGATTAGAATTGGAGTTTGTAAAGGATAAACAAACGAACGAATATTTTCTTTTGGAAATAAATCCTCGATTTCCTGCGTGGGTGTATCTTCCTGTTGCTGCCGGACAGAATTTGCCGTACGCTCTTCTGAAACTTGCGTTGGGAAAAAAAATTCAACCATTTACCACATACGATGTCGGAAAGATGTTCATACGATATTCGTGGGATTGGATTACCGATATAAAAGAATTTGAAACTATTACTGTGAACGGAGAACTTCATCATGAGTAAGAAACAATACGAACGTCCGGTCATCAATAAACAATATTCCGGATTTATGAATAAATTCGGAAGCGCGACGATCAGTCAACCGAAAGTGGAAATCGAAGGTGTGTTGGTGAAAGAACTCGTTTCCCAATTTGGTTCTCCATTGTTTGTCATGTCTGAACGTGTGATACGTGAAAATCAAAAGAACGTAGCCCGCATTTTCCGAACACGATATCCAAAAGTACAATTTGCGTGGTCGTATAAAACAAATTATTTGAATGCGGTCTGTTCAATTTTTCATCAGGAAGGTTCCTGGGCAGAGGTTGTATCGGAATTTGAATATGATCGTGCGCGGCATCTTGGTGTGAAAGGTGAACATATAATTTTTAACGGTCCGGATAAATCACCGGAGGGATTGGAAAAAGCGATCCGTGAAAAAGCAAAGATTCATATCGATCACTACGATGAATTATATGAACTCATTGAAATAACAGGAAGACTTGGACTTACTGCCGAAGTCGCCATTCGAATAAATTTTGATGTTGGCGTATATCCAAAATGGGACAGATTCGGATTTAATTTCGAGAACGGTGAAGCGCGTGAAGCATTAAAAAGAATTGCCGTGAATAAAAAATTAAAACTTGTCGGATTACATTGTCATATCGGAACATACATGATGAGCGCGGAACCGTACCGGATTGCAATGACGAAAATGGTTTCGCTTGCAAATTGGCTAAAGTCGCAGCACCATATTCAACTTGAGTATATTGATGCCGGCGGCGGATTGCCGTCGCATAATACATTGAAAGGACAATATCTTCAAGCAGAAGAAACGCTTCCTTCACTCGATCAATATGCAGATGCGATCACCGGACCATTGTTCGAACTTGAATCAACTAGTGATTCAATGCCGATGTTAATTCTGGAATCAGGCAGAGCATTAATTGATAACGCAGGATATCTTATCAGTACAATTTCAGCCCTTAAACGTCTTTCTGATGGAAAAAGAGCATACATAATAGATGCCGGAGTTAATATTCTTTTTACAAGTTTTTGGTATAAACATAAAATGGTACCGGCGCAGGCAACGGGAGTGATAAAAGAAAATGCTTCAGTCTTCGGTCCTTTGTGCATGAACATCGATTGCATTCACGAAGACATTTCTCTTCCCGCAATGAAAAAAGGAGACCATGTAGTTCTTTTTAATGTTGGAGCGTACACAATGACTCAATGGATGCAATTCATCACGCTTCGTCCTTCCGTTGTGATGATCATGGAAAATGGAAAAGTTGAAGTTATACGAAAGGGAGAGTCTCTCGACTATGTGATGCAATTGGAACAGACACCTGAGTCATTAAAAAAATTCTCTCTTGTATGAACGGATTGAGCATACGCATTTTCATCGATACAATACTGTATAGTTACGCGCAAATATTTTTCAGCAATCGCCGCTGGGTCGGCGCTACCGTACTAACAGCAACATTTGTCAGTCCGATTATTGGAATATTTGCTTTGCTCGGCGCAATCATTTCTACTTTGCTTGCGCATGGATTGAAATACAATCACGAACGCATTCGTACCGGATTCTATGGCTTTAACGGAATTTTATTTGGAGCGGCAGGTGCGTATTATTGTGAACTCACCCCGTTGTATGTTGCGTTCATTTGTGTGTTTATAGTTGTTACATTTTTTACCTCAACGACTTTGGAACATTATCTTGCATCTCAATTCAATCTCCCCGGTTTGAGTTTACCATTTATCATTTCGCTTGATATTTTTCTTACCTTTATCAAAACCTTTGATTGGATACAATTTAAAACGAACAGTGTGCAAGCCGGTTTGTTCGAATCAGTGCCGGAATATATCAGATTATATTTTCATTCGTTTGGATATATTTTGTTTCAGTCCAATGTTTTGGCAGGTGCGATTATTGCAATTTCCATTCTTTTCTTTTCTCGTGTTCTTTTTGTGAATAGTATCATCGCATATACATTGAATTATTTTTTAGTTACACTATTGTTTCCCGATCCTACTCCGACACTTTTTATTCAAACTTCATTAAATGCAATACTTGTTGCTTTCGCTTTAGGTGGAAGTCTGATCATTATTTCGCGAAAGACCATTCTTCTGATAGTCATTGCAACGGTCATTTCAATGATCTTCAATATTTTCTTTTCAAAAGTCTTTGGATTGCATGGATTGCCGATCTTTGTTTTACCATTCAATGTTGTTGTTCTTGCAACGATCTATTCATTGAAATTTAGACAAGAGCATTCTGATTTAGTATTATTGTATTTCGCTCCGGGTTCACCCGAAGAAAATTATTATTATCATCAAAATAGAAAATCTCGTTTTGACAAATTCCGGTTTGTCTTTCCGGAGCTTCCATTTTTTGGCGAATGGAAAATCTCACAAGGAATTAACGGTACTATTACACATAAAACAGATTGGCGGCATGCGTGGGATTTTGTCATTGTGAACGGATCCGGGAAGGAATACGCAGGTAACGGATTGTCTCCCGAAGACTATTTTTGCTATAACACACCCGTTGTTGCGCCACTTGATGGAGAAATTGTGCGCATCACGGATAATATTCCCGACAACGAAATCAACAATCCGAATCTGAAAAATAATTGGGGGAATACAATTATTATTAATCATGGACAGGGATTGTATTCTTCCTTATCACACTTAAAACAAAATTCGTTCGAGGTAAGTAAAGGTGATCATGTTCAGAAAGGGCAAACACTTGCGCGGTGCGGTAACAGCGGAAGGTCGCCAGTTCCCCATCTTCATTTTCAATTTCAGTTGACGGATCGTCTTGGCGAAAAAACTTATCTGTTCCCATTTTCACAATATTTTCAAAGGAACGCCGGCGATACAAAATTATGTACTTTTGAATATCCAAATGAAAATGACCTCGTCCGAAATATAGAAACTCATTCTATTATTCGGCGTGCGTTTGAATTTCGTATTGGGCAAGAGTTCGAACTTTCTTGGACACTCGGTGGTGAACAATTCACCGAAGGATGGGAAGTAAAAGTTGATAGTTTGAATTCTGTCTATATTGAATCATCGAACGGAACGATTGCATACATTCATCCGAAGGAAAAAGTATTTTTTATGGCAAATGTTCTTGGCAATAAAAAATCTGCTTTATATTATTTTTATCTGTTATCCATCAGTGTTCCGCTTGGTTATGGAGAGCGATTGCGCTGGTCTGATATTTTTCCGATTTCATTGACGATAGGAAAAACGGTACGGTTCATTTCTGAATTTATGCTCGTCTTTACGAATCAACTCTCTTCTACTGCCGAATTGTGGTTCGAAAAAAATGATGACCAGAATAAACCGTTTGTCGTACAATCATTACACACACGATCCGGCAGAGGATTATTAAGTTGGTTCAGGGAAGATGGTAAAGGTTCAATAACGATTGATGCAGATGCAAAGATTTGCGAATTATATTTTGAATCTGCAAGAAAAACATTTCACGCTGCAATAAAAGAAAAGGAAATGCCGGTATGAAAATAATAAAAATAATTACTGCTCTCATTCTTTTTTTCAGTGTTTCATTTACACATCCACCTCAAAAAAATGATGATAAGATACGAGCGTTTACAGCTTCTGTTCAGGAAGAAACATCAAAGAATTATCCTAAAGCAATTCAGGGAATGCTTGACATCCTTGATTCGTATAAAACGGATTATCTTGTTAATCTACGTCTCGGATGGCTCTATTATCTTTCTAAAGAATATGAGACATCCGTAAAATATTATCAAGAAGCGATTCGGTTAAGCGATAACAGTATCGAGTCCCTGCTTGGGATAACCATGCCGTATGCAGAGTTGAAGAAGTGGGATACTGTTCAAGAGATGTATAAAAATATCATTGCAAAGGATAAATATCATTACACTGCAAATTTGCGGATGGGACAGATTTATTTTAATGTTGCAAATTATGTTATGGCAAAAAAATATTTTGAAACCGTCTATGAGAACTATCCGGGTGATTATGAAACTAATCTCTATATGGGATGGAACTATTACTATCTGGGGAGTCGAACAAAGGCACAATTCTATTTTATTAATGCGATCGTGCTCAATTCATCGGATACAAGTGCGAAGAAGGGTTTGGAATTAACGAAGTGAGAAAAGGAATTTTCTTAGTTGGTCTTTTACTGTTTGCAGTCAACGCATATTCACAATTAGGAAAAGGTTCGATCACGCCATCGCTGTATTACACTGGCGGAAAGTATTCAAACACGATGTCTTCAAGCGGAGTTGATGCTTTTGCTCTTCTCGGATTAAACAGCGGAGATTATATAATTGGTGGATTCAGCACAATGAATATTGACTCATCTACATGGAGTTACGGTCAAACAACATTTGTGCTTGGAGCAATTGGAAATTATTATCCATTTTATTTTAAAGCAAATTATGGATTTGTAAAAGGAACATACAATCGAAAAGATGTTGTCTATTCGTACGATGACAATACGAATATCTTTAATGCATCGGTGATGTATAATTGGGATCTCATCTATTTTAGCTTCTATGGCACAATAGTAAATACTGTTGGTTACAAAAATGTTCAATCATTACAAACAGGATTGCGTGCAAATTGGCTGCTCACACCTACCACTTCACTATCTATTGATCCGTTGTATTCTCAAGTTTCTGATGAAAGAAAATTATTTTCACTCGGGGGACAGATAACTACACGTCCTTTTTCGTCATTGATGTTTCAGACTTCCGGTTTCATTGGTGAACGGGCTTACTATTTTAATCCTGAGTTACTGACAATCTACAATCAGGATGAGACTCAGACATTACTCTGGGGAGCGCGGGTTGAATATAGTATTTGGGGACCAATAACACTTGTAGGATCATATCAATCAACAAAATTTTCAGGTTATTCGATCACGTATTCAACTATTGGAATAAAAGGTTTGATCACTTTTTGATCAACATGGAAGGAAACAAAATGACTTTACTATCTAAAAAAATCTTGGTGGTGATAATGATGCTTTTCGTTCATACCGTCAGCAATGCACAAGTAACATCATTATGGGAATCATCGAGCACCTTTGGAGACAAAGGAACACTTTATTTTTTTGGAAATTCAACCGTGCAATATTACTTCGTATTGGATACTGTTGCGGGGCAATGCAAAATATATAATGCGGATAGTTTTTCTTTGATATCGACATTAACATCTTTGGGACATCTTGAGTATCCATATATCCTTGTTCCGGATATGAACGGGAACGGAGAGCCGGAAATAATCTTTCAGGATTATGCAACGACAGGCTATGCAGTTCGCATTCGTGATATTGTTACAGGCGTAGAAATTAAAGCATGGAAGGAAGCAACAAATTCCTATTATTTGTGGAGTTTATTTAAGACACCGGGAAATTCAATCATTAAAATATCGATGTACAAAACCAACCTCACAACGTATCAGTCTTCTTTGGTAGTTTTTTCTCTGGGTGTAACGGCAACCGGTGTTGAGGAAAAAAATTGGAATATCAACCAAACATCATTTCGCCTTAATCAAAATTATCCGAATCCGTTTAATCCTTCAACAGTAATTTCTTTTGATATTCCTGAGGATACGCAGGTGCAATTAGTAATTTATGATGATCTCGGCCGCATTGTTACAACGCTTATTAATGAACAGAAATCGGCAGGGCATTACGATGTTCCGTATAACACTCGCAGCTTATCGAGCGGATCATCCTCCAAAGGCGGATACGCCTCTGGCGTATATTTTTATCAGGTAGTGGCAGGGAAATATTCTTCAACGAAGAAAATGCTGCTCGTGAGGTGAGCTTTCAAGTATCATCGGCACACCGACGTTAATTTTTATTTCATGCGAGAAGTTAGCGACGATGATGTTACTGAAGTAATACTAGTGTTGTTTCTAAAAAACAATCTTGTATTATTGCGACCCCATCTCTGTATTAACCTACACCATGACATTTTCACTGTCCAAAAATACCATGACATTCTTACTGCCGTTTAACAATGAAAATCATTCTTTGAATTTCAGCGATGGTTTATTATATTTCTATTGCAAAGAGTAACGGCTGAAGATTTAAAAATCTTTGGGCACTAAATTGGGCAATCATAGTGCAAAAAAGTTGTCAAATGTTATTAAAACGGAGAATGAAGAAAAAAATATTTGCTCAATTTGAAAAAATTTTAAGGACGCTTAGCTCAGTTGGTTCAGAGCGCTTCCCTGACACGGAAGAGGTCAGAGGTTCGAATCCTCTAGCGTCCACAAGAATTTATTAACTGATGTTACGCACACAAAGAAAAAGTTAAGCAGATGGAGTCCACCTACTAAACAAATGAAATGAAAATTACACGGTTTCACAATTTTTTTAGGCAAGTGGCGAAGCCATCCCTTTGGGAGTGGACTCCATCTTATGCCCTTGCATAACATCAGTTATTAAAATCCTCCCTCAACAATGAACATTCCCAATACCAATCAATACTTGAAAATAACCTTTAATCGGCCATCGCTACGCAACGATTTAAAATGTTGGCTGATGAATGCTAGCATTGTTAATCTTTCCAATGATAATATTACCATTGAGAAAATATTTTTCGATTCGGAATCCGATGCGACGGAATATACAGATGTAACTGAATTAAAATTCCCGCTTGCACAAAAAATACGAGAGCAAATACATCAGCTTTTGCCGGCATCAATTGAACTGCAAGGGGGAAAATCCCAAATTGGTATTATTGCAATGCCGCTATCCGATGTTGAACAATTTGCAACGCCTCAAAACAACAGATGTATTGTTCGCACAAATCGAGGAACATTTACTTTTCCATTATTCAGAATGCAATTTTAATAACGCAAGGAGTCGCTTTATGAAAACCTCTCGTCATAGTATTAGTTTGCTTTTTTTGTTCATTGTTGCTGGCAGCTTGTTATCTTTCGCACAGGAAAAAAAGCAATTTATATTGGAAGATATTTTTAGCGGAGGGAAATTTGTCAGCAAATCGGTTCGAGGTGTGCAGTGGATGAAAAATGGAAAGTCTTTCACATATCTTGATATGGATACTGTTGCTAAAACTACCGGTATTTTTCAATACACGATTAAAGATGGTTCCAAAAAATTATTGATTAGTCCGAATGATTTTAAGCTGCAAAACGATGATCCGGCATTTCGGTTCACAACATATCAATGGTCTGCTGATGAAAAAAATATTTTACTTGTGTCAGCGCCGCCGGAACAACAATGGCTTTCGCGATTAACGCCTGCTGGAAATTTTTTCATCTATGATGTTGAAAAGAAGAAAAATAAAAAGATAACCGATGTAAGTGTTCCCCAATACAATCAAAAACTTTCTCCCGATGGAAAGCTGTTTGGTTTTGTGCGTGGAAATAATATTTACAGTATTGATATCGCAACCGGAAAAGAAATTCAATTAACAAATGATGGCAGCGAAAATATTATCAATGGACGATTTGATTGGGTGTATGAAGAAGAATTCGGAATCTCTGATGGTTGGCGATGGTCGCCGGATGGTAAATCCATTGCATTTTGGCGTCTCGATCAATCACGAGTTCCCGACTATACGATGACGGAATGGGATTCCACGCACGGCACATTAATTAAAATGAAATATCCAAAAGCCGGAGATCCGAATTCAATTGTGAAGGTTGGTGTCATTGATCTCGCTTCAATGAAAACAACATGGATTGATCTTGGCACGAACGACGACATGTATATTCCGAGAATGAAATGGACTAATGAAAAAAATATAGTATCAATGCAGCGATTGAACCGCGACCAAAATAAACTTGAATTACTTTTTGCTGATGTAACAACAGGAAAAACGACTACAATTCTTACAGACACAAGCAATACATGGATTGATATCCGCGATGATATTACATTCTTGAAGAATGGACAATTTGTTTGGTCATCAGAACGAGACGGTTATTTACATTTCTATTTATATAAAAATGACGGCACGCTCGTTAATCAAATTACAAAAGGTGAATTTGATGTGGATGCTTTCTACGGAGTGAATGAAAAAGAAAAAACTCTCTTTTATTCTTCATCGGAAATGTCTCCAATTGATCGTCAAGTGTATTCAATTTCACTTGATGGCAAAAAGAAAAAACAATTAACAAAAGAAACAGGAAATAATTCTGCAAACTTTTCACCCGAGTATAATTATTTTCTCAATTACTATTCAAATGCTTCAACGCCTACTAAAATTCGTTTAATGGAAGATGATGGCTCTCTTGTTCGTGTTGTTGAAGAGAATGAAATGAAACCATTGAATGATTTTGCTCTCGCAACGACGACATTTTTTTCTTTCAAGACAAGCGATGGTGTTTCATTACACGCATCATTGTTAACACCGGCGAACTTTGACTCGACAAAAAAATATTCTGTGCTGATGTACACGTACGGCGGACCCGGTTCACAAGTCGTACGAAATGTGTGGGGTGGTTCTAATTATTTGTGGTATTCGATGTTAGCACAAAAAGGGTATCTTGTCTTCATGGTTGATAATCGCGGGACAGGTGCTCGTGGCGCTGCATTCAAAAAAATAACTTACAAAAATCTTGGCAAGTGGGAAGTTAGCGATCAGGTTGAAGGTGCAAAATATTTAGCATCACTTTCTTTTGTAGACAAAAACAGAATTGGAATCTGGGGTTGGAGTTACGGCGGCTACACTTCAAGCATGACAATTTTGAACGGCGCAGAATATTTCAAAACAGCAGTAGCAGTTGCGCCGGTTACAAATTGGAAATTTTATGACAACATCTACACCGAGCGCTTTATGTCCACGCCTGAAAAAAATCCGGAAGGATATAAGGAAAGTGCGCCGCTCACTCACGTCGCAAAATTAAAAGGAAAGTTTTTATTAATTCACGGTGCAAGTGATGATAACGTGCATTTTCAAAATTCAGCAACATTAGTCACAGCATTGCAAAACGCCAATAAGCAATTCGATACCATGTTTTATCCAAACCAAAACCATGGTATTGGTCGGTATCGACTGCATGTTTTCACCAAGATTACCAATTTTATTTTAGAAAATTTGTAACTACTCACCCACTATATCAGAAAAAATGATTTTAACACAGAGCACACAAAGAAAACAGAGTTACACAGAGAAGGACTATAATGCGCTCTCTCAAAAGATTATCCATTGTTGCATGGAAGTTCACAATGAACTTGGTCCGGGTCTGATGGAGTCGGTCTATGAAGTGTGCGCTGAAAATGTGATGACCAAAGCAGGACTTTTTGTTCAGCGGCAGGTTGTTTTACCTGTCAGATTCAAAGGAGAAAAACTTAACAAAGAATTTGTAATTGATACAATGGTTAATGAATTGATAATTCTTGAATTCAAATCAGTGGAAGTCATTTTGCCTGTGCATGAGGCACAATTGGTAACATATCTGAAATTGGCTGATAAAAAATTAGGGCTACTGATAAACTTTAATGTGAAATTATTAAAAGATGGCATCAGAAGAAAAATAAACGGTAATTTAAACTCTGTGTAACTCTGTTTTCTCCGTGCCCTCTGTGTTGAAAAAATTATACCTGAGGAGTTCCGAAAAATTGTAAATTTTGTTACAACACTCAAAGTTATTCAAACAAAATTGCATTGCTATGCATATCTACAGTAGTTTTTGTTGCAATTCCGCGCCATTTTTCTTATTATTGTATAGAAATGTTGTTAGTTTTTTGAAGTCGGAGGTTGTTACTCCGATTTTTTTTGTATTTTTGTTTTTACAATATGTCGAATATTACAATTAAATTTCCTGATGGTAGCGCTAAAGAATTTCCGCACGGAACAACAGGAATGCAAATTGCTGAAGGTATCAGTCGCGGTCTTGCAAAAAATGCTCTATCTATTTCTGTCAATGGAGAAGTGTGGGATTTAAGTCGTGCTCTTGCAACCGATGCTGAAATAAAAATTAATACGTGGAATGATGTTGAAGGTAAATCAACCTATTGGCATAGTTCTGCGCATTTAATGGCGGAAGCCATTGAAGCAATTTTTCCAGGGACAAAATTTGGTATTGGTCCTTCAATTGAAAATGGTTTTTATTACGATATTGATATGGGAGATCATTCTCTCACTACTCAAGATTTACAATCCATCGAAGACAAGATGAACGAGTTCACGAAACGTGATGTTGCGTTTCAACGCAGTGAAGTTTCGTGGGATTATGCAATTGATTATTTTCAGAAGAAGGACGATCCGTACAAACTTGAATTGTTGGAAGGATTGAAGGGCGAACAAGTAAGTATGTATCAGCAAGGAAATTTTATGGACTTGTGTTACGGTCCGCATGTTCCTTCAACAGGAAAAATAAAGTTTGTAAAGTTATTAAGTATCGCCGGCGCATATTGGCGAGGAAACGAAAAAAACAAAATGCTTCAACGCATTTATGGAATTACGTTTCCAACAAAGCAAGAGCTTGATGAATATATTTTCAGATTAGAAGAAGCAAAGCGCCGCGATCATCGCAAACTTGGCACCGAGTTAGAATTATTTTTACTGACACCGAAAGTTGGAAGCGGGTTACCGCTCTGGTTGCCAAAAGGTGCTGTGTTGCGCGAGACACTCGAAAATTTTTTACGTGAAGAGCAGCGCAAACGTGGTTATCTTCCTGTCATCACGCCGCACATCGGTAATCTTGAATTGTATAAAACATCCGGACATTATCCGTACTATAAAGAGTCGCAGTTTGCACCAATTACGATGGAAAATGGAGAACAGTTTTTATTGAAACCGATGAACTGTCCTCATCATCACCAAATTTATATGGCGAAGCCGCGCTCGTACAGAGATTTGCCATTGCGTCTTGCCGAATTTGGAACTGTGTACCGCTATGAACAATCCGGCGAGATGAATGGCTTAACACGCGTTCGTGGTTTCACACAAGACGATGCACATATTTATTGTGCGCATGATCAGTTGAAAGATGAAATTCGCAACACGGTGGAATTGACGCAATTTGTTTTTCAAACTTTTGATATGGAAGTAACAACGCGTCTTTCGTACCGCGATGATAAGAATGTAGAGAAGTATGGCGGCAATACAGAATACTGGGAACAAGCACAGCGAGAAATAAAAGAAGTTGCCGATGAAATGGGTTTAAAGTATTTTATTGGCATTGGCGAAGCATCGTTCTACGGACCCAAAATTGATTTCATGGTAAAAGATGCTATCGGTCGTACATGGCAGCTTGGCACCGTTCAAGTTGATTATGTAATGCCTGAACGTTTCGATTTAGAATTTACCGGAAGCGATGGACAAAAACATCGTCCTGTAATTATTCATCGCGCACCGTTTGGTTCGATGGAAAGATTTGTTGGATTACTGATAGAACATTACGCCGGCGATTTTCCGATGTGGCTGGCACCGGTGCAAGCCGTTGTTCTTCCGATTACATACGCACAAAAAGAATATGCTCAATCTGTGGTTGCTCAATTAAAAGAATCCGGTTTGAGAGCAGAGTTAGACGACAGGAATGAAAAAGTTGGATACAAAATTCGTGAGTGGGAACTAAAGAAGGTTCCCTATATGCTTGTTGTCGGTGAAAAAGAGAAGAACGCAAACAGCGTTTCAGTTCGCCAGCATAAAAAAGGAGATATAGGTTCATTGTCTATACAACAGACATTGGAAAAACTCAATAAGGAAAATATTGTTAAAAAAAGTATTTAGTACCAGGAACAGTACAGGAGATACACGCATTAAAACAAATCGTCCCCGCATTAATGAAGAAATTCGCGCAGTTACTATACGTGTTATTGAAGATGGTGTTGGCCAGTTAGGAGTAATGACTCCGCGTGAAGCACTTACTATTGCAACTGAAAAAGGGAAAGACCTTATTGAAGTTGTACCGAATGCCGAACCACCTGTTTGTAAAATAATGGATTTCGGCAAATACAAGTACGAGCTTCAGAAAAAAGAAAAAATTCAAAAGAAACATCAGCATGTTTCGCAAGTTAAAGAATTACGGTTTCATCCTAATACGGATGTTCATGATTTTGATTTCAAAGCAAAGCATGCATTGCAATTTATCGCAGATGGCGACAAAGTAAAGGCAACGGTAATTTTCAAAGGACGTGAAATTGCCTACAAGGAATTGGGAGAAACGCTGCTCAATAAGTTGTCCGAAAAACTTTCGCTTGTTGCTAAAATTGATCAGCCGATTCACATGGAGGGACGCAGCATGATTGTATTGTACGTACCGGATAAATCTCCAAAACCTAAAGCGGAAATAAGAGTAGAACAATAAAAACTATTACAAAGGAAACAGTTCCATGCCAAAAATGAAAACACAAAGTGGTGCGAAGAAACGGTTTTCCGTAACTGCATCCGGAAAAATTAAACGACGAAAAATGAATCGTCGCCACATTTTAACAAGCAAAACAACAAAACGTAAAAGAAATTTACGTAAATCAACACTCGTGTCTATTCCTGATGAACCAAGAATTCACGATCTGTTACAAGCATAATTTAATTCACAACATCTAATCACTTAATATAGGAGAAGAGCAACTATGCCACGTTCGCAGAATAAAGTTGCCTCCCACCGCCGTCGCAAAAGAATTTTAGCTGAAGCGAAAGGCTACTGGGGTGCGAGAAGTAAATTGCTTACGACCGTTAAGCATGCACTTGATAAAGGTTATCAATACGCATATCGCGATCGCAAAGCAAAAAAACGTACATTTCGTCAACTGTGGATTGCACGTATTAATGCTGCAGCCCGCTTGCACGGTGTAACATATTCCCGTCTTATTGATGGACTTACTAAGAAGCAAGTAACAATCAACAGAAAAGTTCTTGCGGAATTAGCTGTGCAAAATCCGGATGCGTTTGCTCAAATCATCGCGTTTGTAAAAGCATAATGTAAGCTTTCCATCGCTCTTTTCTTTTTTAGGAAGCGGTGGGGAGCTTTTTTATTTTTTTTGATGAACTATGGAAACAAAAATTCAACAGATTCGGCAAAAAGTTGAATCGGCAATCGCTCAAATAAAAAATTCTGATGAGCTGGAAAAGTTTCGTATCGATTTTTTAGCACGCAAAGGAACAATCGCAGAATTATTTGATGCGCTCAAAAATGTACAGAATTCCGACAAACCGGTTATTGGAAAAAAATTAAACGAACTCCGTTTGTTTGCTGAACAGCAATTTGAACAATTAAAGAATTCGCTGCATACTGCCAAAAAAAGTGAACATCAATATATTGATTTAACGTTGCCAGGCAGAACGTTGCCGATAGGCACACGACATCCTGTTACACAAACTCTCGATGAAATAAAATCCATTTTCTACTCGATGGGTTTCGGCATTGCCGACGGTCCTGAAATTGAAGATGATTATCATAATTTTGAAGCGCTGAATTTTCCTGCCGATCATCCCGCACGCGATATGCAAGACACTTTCTTTCTTGCAAAAGACGTTTTGCTTCGCACACACACATCGCCGGTACAGATTAGAGTAATGAAGGAACAAAAGCCGCCGATCCGTGTTATTATGCCCGGCAAAGTGTATCGTAATGAAGCGATCAGCGCACGTAGTTATTGTTTATTTCATCAAGTTGAAGGGTTGTATGTTGATAAAAAAGTTACCTTCAGCGAACTTAAAGGAACGCTCGTTGCTTTTGCAAAACAATTTTATGGGAGCAATATAAAATATAAATTTCGTCCTAGCTTCTTTCCTTTTACGGAGCCGAGCCTTGAAATGGATATTACTTGTTTTTTGTGTAATGGAAATGGATGCAGAGTTTGTAAGCACAGTGGATGGCTAGAAGTGCTTGGTGCCGGCATGGTGCATCCGAACGTTTTGAAAAATGTTGGCTACGATCCCGATGAAGTTTCGGGTTATGCTTTCGGAATGGGTATCGAAAGAATTACCATGTTGCGACTTGGAATTACTGACATTCGCTTGCTGTACGAAAATGATGTACGATTTCTAAAACAGTTTTAATACAATTGATATGCGCTTATCATTGAAGTGGTTACAACAATATATTGAATTAAATACAACACCGGAAGACATCGCTCAACGATTAACATCTGTTGGACTTGAAGTTGAAGGAATTGAATACCTCGGAAAAAAATTTGATGGCTTTATGGTTGGCTATGTAGTTAAAAAAGAAAAGCATCCGAATGCCGATAAGCTTTCGTTGTGTGAAGTGCAAACTACAGATTCGGAAATTTCAAAAATTGTTTGTGGAGCCCCAAATATTGCAGAAGGACAAAAGGTAGTTGTTGCAACACTGGGAGCAATTGTGCCGAAGAACCAACATGATCCTGAAGGCAAACCATTCACAATTACAAAAGCAAAAATCAGAGGTGTTGAATCACAGGGAATGATTTGCTCTGCGTATGAATTAGGTCTGAACAGTGACTCTGCCGGTATTTTAGTTCTTGATGCAAACGCAACTGTTGGAATGCCCTTTGCAGAATATTTAGGTATTGATGATGTTGCATTTGAAGTTGGAGTTACACCAAATCGTTCCGATTGTTTGGGACATCTTGGTATTGCTCGTGAACTAGCGGCGAGTTTTGGTGTGCAGTTGAAAAAAACTGCCGCAACCATTCAAGCTGCGGCTGCAAAAAGTAATTTGTTTTCTGTTGAAGTAAAAAATAGTGAACTCTGTCCACGATACGCAGCGCGTTTAATTTCGGATGTAAAAATTTCGCAATCACCAAAATGGTTGAAAAATTATTTGGAAGCGGCTGGAGTTCGTTCAATCAATAACGTTGTTGATGTAACAAACTTTGTTATGCTCGAATACAATCAACCTTTACACGCGTTTGATTTTAATGCATTGCATGGACAAAAAATAATTGTAAAGACTGCGAAAGAAGACGAGCCATTCACAACACTTGATGGAAAAACTCACACATTGCAGACAAACAATCTTATGATTTGTGATGCTGAAAAAGCAATTGCAATTGCGGGCGTGATGGGCGGAAATAATTCTGAAATTACAGAACATACATCTCAAGTAATTCTTGAAAGTGCATACTTCTTGCCAACATCAATTCGTAAAACATCTAAACAGCTTGGCATTAGCACCGATGCATCGTACAGATTTGAGCGAGGGATAGATCCTAACACAACCGTTGATGCGCTGAATCGTGCAACAGCATTATTGATTGAACTTGCCGGCGGTAAAGCAGAAGGTGATGTTATTGATAATTATCCAAATCCAATTTCTGCAACAAGTCTTGATGTTCGTACAGAAAAAGTAAACGCAATTTTAGGAACAAATCTTTCGCAAAAAAATATTCAGCAAGCACTCTCTTCGATATGTATTGAAGCGAAAGAAATTTCCTCCGATGTTTTACGATGCAGCATACCAACATTTAGACCTGACATTACGCAGGAAATAGATTTAGTAGAAGAAGTCGCTCGTCTCCATGGTTTTTCAAATATTGAAGATAAGATGGTGAGCGAAATTACTTTTGGGAAGAAAATTTCTACAAGAGGAAAATCAGAAAAGATTCAAACATGGTTAGAAGAAAATGGTTTCAATGAAATTCTTACCAACAGTTTGTTGGATGAATCGTTGTCGTCGTTATTCTCATCTCGCGTGATTAAAGTTTTAAATCCTATTAGCGCTGAACAATCAACAATGCGACCAAGTTTAATTCCGGGAATGTTACAGACAGTTTTTTACAATAATAATCACGGAAATAAAAATTTGCGATTGTATGAAGTCGGAAGAGTTTTTCAATCAGACAAAATAAATAACGCTCAAATAATTAAAGGGTATGATGAGCAAAATATGCTGTGTATCTGTTTAAGTGGTCAAGCCAATGAGCTCTCTTGGATGCAAACCAACAGAAAAGTCGACATTTTTGATATGAAAGGAGTCATGGAATCGCTTCTTTCCAAAATTACTCTTGACAAATTTAGTTTTATTTGTTATGATGCACCTAATTCTTTAACTGAACAAACTATAAATATTGAAATCAATGATACTTATGCAGGCTACTTAGGTAAAGTGAAAGAAGAAATTCTTCAACAGTTAAAGATTGAAACAGAAGTTTATGTGGTTGAAATTAATTTGAATATTTTAGAACAGCAACCTATAAAAGAAAAAAAATATCTATCAGTTTCAAAATTTCCACCGGTAACTCGTGATATGGCTTTTGTTGTTGATAAACAAATTTCTGCAGAGTCAATTTTAAAAAATATCAAAGAGCCTGGTGGTCAGTTGCTAAAGTCTGTAACAATTTTTGATGTATTTGAAGGAAAGACAATTGGTGAAGGTAAAAAAAGTATTGCCTTTAATGTTAGTTTTGCCGCCGAGAGAACACTCACAGATGATGAAGTAGAAAAAGTATTCAATAATATTATTTTTAATGTAACCAAAACATTTAACGCAGTCTTACGAAGTTTGTAAAATTTTATTTTATAGGGTACAAAATTGCAAGAATATCCTGAACAAGAAATTATTGAAGTAACTGCAGACGTTGAATCCTTAAAACTGCTGTGGGAGAAAGTGCGGGAAACATCTTCCCTCATTGCTTCATTAAAAGAAGAAAACCTCGCTTTAAAAATAAAAGTGCAAGATTTAGAAAGTGAAATTTCTCAAGCACATAATCAATTTATTGACAGAAATGCGGAAATTGAACGTCTCCGTTTTGAAATAAAATATCTTTCAGAGAAAGAAGTGTTGCATGAGATTTCATTTAACGCAGATGAAAAACAAAAATTGCAACAAAAAATTAAATCATTAATTGCAATTATTGATACACATTTATTAACGTAATACAAAAGAAGTGCTGACGGTTATATCATCGTAATTACATACTTATAATAGCATATCACTACTATGGACAGAAAGAGTGTGAAAGTTAAAATATTTGGTTCTGAATATCCTTTGCGAGGAGAAAGCGAAGAGTTCACCAAAAAAGTTGCCGGTTATGTTGATTCTATGATTAGTAGCATCCATGACAAAATTCCGGAACAACCGCCATTAACAATTTCTGTTCTTGCCGCATTGAATATTACAGAGGAATTATTAAAAGAACGTGAAAAAAATAAAATGTTAGAACAAGAACTAACAAAATTAACCAATTACCTCGCAACAAGTATTCAAAATCAAGAAGTGTGATAGTATAATAATGTAATTAGGAGAACAATCGATTTAAAGTTATTGCCGCACCGTCAGCCATAGACAAACATAATAAAGAACCTAACATTATTTATTAGGGAGTTCGGCTCACAAACGTCATATTACAGGCCTCACTCATCGAAAGATGATTTTGCGACAAGCCTTCAAGGTTTTCTCTACGGAGAATAGCAAACAGTGGAAGCAAGAAACGATTTGGCGAACACCCACTGTGTTATAGAAAGAGGGTTCTTTCATTACACTTGCCTAAGGTTGCGATGCGGTTTTTTTTGTTAATGGGAAAATGGAGATTTTATGAATTTATACATCGTAATATTAATTAATGCTATTGTTGGTGCCTTGTCTTTTTTTGGCGGCTGGTGGTTTAATACCAGAGTAGGACAAAATAAAATTTTAAATGCCGAAGAACGTGCAAAAAAAATTATTGCCGATGCAGAACGTGATACCAATGCGTTAACACGCGAAAAACTGCTTGAAGTAAAGGATGAATGGTATAAAAAGAAACAAGAATTTGATAATGATGCGCATCAGAAACGTAATAAATTACAGAACTACGAGAAACAACTCAATAATCGGGAAGAAACGATTGATCGTAAAGCTGACTTGCTGAATAAAAAAGAGCGTGATGTTCAACAAATTCAAAAACGTGTTGAAGAATTATCGAAACAGCTTGAGTTAAAAAATAAAGATCTTGATAAAATAATTACGGATGAAAACGCACGCTTGGAACGTGCTTCCGGCATGTCTAGAGATGAAGCTAAAAAAGTATTATTTGAAAACTTAACTGATGCGGCTAAGACTGAAGCAGCCCAAACACTGAAGGATATTCGCGATAAAGCCAAGGAAGACGGACGCCGTGAAGCTCAGAAAATTATCGTTCAAGCAATTCAACGTTCAGCAGTAGATCACGCAGTGGAGACGACCGTCAGCGTGTTAAACATTCAAAGCGATGAAATGAAGGGAAGAATTATTGGTCGTGAAGGTAGAAATATCAGAGCATTTGAATCCGCCACAGGTGTAGATGTTATTGTAGATGATACACCTGAAGCCGTTATATTGTCAGGGTTTGACGCATTCAGAAGGGAAGTTGCTCGAGTATCTTTAGAACGCCTCATTGCTGATGGACGAATTCATCCGGCAAGAATCGAGGAAGTTGTTGAAAAAGTTAAAAGTGAATTAGAGGATGAAATTATTCGACTTGGTGAAAATACATTGCTTGAAATTGGATTGCCTGGCGCTCATGCTGAAATAGTGAAACATATCGGTAGAATGAAATATCGTTCGAGTTATGGACAAAATTTACTTCAGCATAGTATTGAAGTTGCTTATTTGTGCGGCATCATGGCATCAGAACTTGGGTTGGATGTTGCATTAGCAAAACGTGCCGGACTTCTTCATGACATCGGTAAAACAATCGATCGTAATGTTGAAGGACCTCATGCTTTATTAGGAATGGAGCTAACAAAAAAATACAACGAGCATCCAATCGTTATCAATGCGGTCGGCTCTCATCATGATGATATCCCTATGGAGCATGCAATATCAGCTCTTGTTCAAGCGGCAGATTCTATCAGTGGTGCCAGACCAGGCGCGCGCAGAGAATCTGTTGAGGGCTATGTAAAGCGTCTTGAAAAGTTGGAGGGGCTAGCGCAATCATTCCAAGGTGTAACAAAGACATACGCCATTCAAGCCGGAAGAGAAATACGAGTGATGGTTGAGCAAGATAAAATTGATGATGCAATGGCAGATCAGCTATCGCACGATATTGCAAAAAAAATTCAGCAAGAAATGGAATATCCCGGACAGATTAAAGTTGTTGTAATCCGTGAAGTTAGAGCAATTGCTTTTGCAAAATAGATAGTATCATGGTAAGCGTTGGAATTACAGGTCGTATTGGAAGCGGAAAAACTTTAGTCTGCAAATTATTTTCAGACAGTGGTGTGCCTGTATTTTATTCCGATGCTGTCGCTCGTGAATTGTCCGACACTCATACTGAAATTAAAGAAAAAATATTTCAGGAATTTGGTCGTGAAGCATACCAAAAGAATACAAAAAAACTCGACCGACAATTACTTGCAGATATTGTTTTTAATGATCAAACAAAGCTTGAAATATTAAATAGTATTATCCATCCGTATGTTTTCAAAGAATATGAACTTTGGAAAGAAAAAATTTTTCTACCAAAATCTAAAATTAAATATTGTCTGGCAGAATCTGCAATACTATTTGAATCTGGTTTTAGTGAAATAATGGATTATACATTATCCGTTATTTCGGATGATAAAATTTGTTTAACACGTGTACAGGAACGAGATAAGACAGAAATAACTCAAGTTAAAAAGAGAATGAAATTTCAGTTACCCAATGAAATACTTCAAGAAGAATCAGATTTTACAATTCTAAATAATGGAACGATAGAAGATTTGCAACAGAAAGTAAAATTCTTTCACTCACTTTTTTCTATGTTGCAATCTAAAAAGGAAACAGAGGAATGAGTTTCATAGAACAAGAATCAAAACTTTTTTTTAAGACATATAAACGCTTATCTCTGCATGTAGAAAGAGGTGAGGGATGTTATTTATTCACCACAGATGGTAAAAAATATTTAGATATGTTCTCCGGGTTGGCTGTTAATGCGTTGGGATACGCGCATCCTGCCATTGTAAAAGCCGTGAGTGAACAAATAGGAAAGTATGGACATCTTTCAAATTTTTTTATACAAGATCCACAACTTCAATTAGCTGAACGCTTGCTTCGCTTTTCAAAATTTGAAAAAATATTTTTCTCAAATAGCGGAACAGAAGCAATTGAAGGAACAATTAAACTTGCTCGCAAATGGGGATCGAAAATTGGAAAAACAAAAATTTTCGGCATGACGAATGGTTTTAGCGGACGCACCATGGGAGCACTTTCTTTGATGGATAAAGAAAAATACCGCGATGGCTATGGTCCATTTTTACCAAATACAGATTGTATTATTTTTAATGATATTCAGGATTTGAAAAGTAAAATTGATGGGCAAACTGCAGCGGTGTTTTTAGAATGTATTCAAGGCGAAGGCGGCATTGTTCCAGTAACGAAAGAATTTATTGAAAGATTACTCGAACTGCGGGAACAACATAATTTTCTAATTGTCGCCGATGAAATTCAATCAGGAATTGGTCGCACAGGAAAATTATTTGGATATGAACATTTTAATTTTACCCCCGATATCGTTACTGTCGCAAAACCAATTGGTGGTGGCTTACCATTGGGCGCTATTTTAGGTTCTAATAAAGTTGCTGATGTCTGGAATTACGGTGTGCATGGGACAACATTTGGCGGCAATCCTGTTGCATGTGCTGCCGGAGTTGCTGTTATGGATGTAATAATGCAGCCAGCTTTTATTGACTCTGTTAATAAGAATGCGAGCTACTGTAGACAACAAATGTTGTCGCTTCAAGAAAAATATTCCATCATTAAAGAAGTGCGTGGATTCGGATACATGATTGGTGTTGATCTGCATAAAGAGAGCACACCGATTGTTGATAAAATGCTTGAACAAGGAGTGCTCGTTAATTCTACGGCAAATACTGTTGTCAGAATTTTACCGCCGCTTATTGCCGATAAAAACGAGTTTGATACAATGTTACACACGTTTGAAAATGTGATTCGGGATTTTTAGACATAGGGCATCTCTAAAAACCTAAAAAAATTGTCATTGCGAGCCGTTCTTTGGCGAAGCAATCTCGTTTTTTCTTTTTAATTGAAAGATTGTCCCAAGGGGATCCCTTTGGGACTTCGGTCGCTTCGCTCCCTCGCAATGACGACAATGTTTTTAGAGATGCCCATTACTCATTGGAGAATCATTGCTTTTTGTTACGAAGTAATTATACTTGGTACTACTGGTACTGAATGAAAGCATTTCTCCAAATACTTAGTTGCTCCACTTTATTTTTTGTTGCACTTCATTCGCAAGAAAGCAATGCGCCGGGTGTATATAGCGGAAAGATTCAAATCATACCCGCACTTACCGATACGGTAGTTTTCCTTTCTCACCATTTCATTTTTAAAAAATCAGTAATTCTTACGAACGACTCTGTCGCATTAATCGAAGGAAAGCATTTTAATCTTTCTGATGATAATGCTTCAATAATTTTTTATCGAAAAAATATACTAGAAATACAAAGAGAACAATTTGATATTTTTATTCAATACAAATACTTACCGCTCACTTTACAATTAAAGTATAGCAATAAAATATTAGAGACGAAGCCTTACGTTAATGATTCAAGAAAAAAAAATATTCTAACATCAACTTCAACGTATTCAAATTTGTTTGGAAGCGAAATTCAAAAGAGCGGAAATATTTCGCGCGGATTTACAATTGGTTCTCACCGCGATTTTACGTTAAGTTCCGGTTTTCGATTGCAATTTTCTGGCAAACTTTCGCAAGACATTGATATTGTTGCTGCTCTTACCGATGAAAATACTCCTATTCAACCACAAGGTAACACACAAACATTGCAGGAATTTGACAATGTGTTTGTGGAAATGAAAAGTAAAAATTACAATGCAACACTCGGCGATTTTTACTACACAATACATGATGGTGAGTTCGCAAAAGCGAATAGAAAATTGCAAGGGGCAAAATTGTCCGGTAGTTTTCAAAATGAAGATTTGCATAGTTCATTGATCATTGTAGGAGCAGCGAATCGAGGAAAGTTTTCAACTAACCAATTTACCGGTATCGATGGCGTGCAGGGACCATATCGTTTGCTCGGAAAAAATAATGAACGAAATATTATTGTCATAGCAGGAACAGAAAAAGTATTTATCAATGGCGAGGTAATGACTCGCGGAGAGCAAAATGATTATTCGATTGATTATGGAAGCGGTGAAATTATTTTTTCTTCACGAAGATTAATTACGAATGCATCGCGTATTACGGTTGATTTTGAATACACCGATCGTCAATACACGCGAAATTATTTTAGTGCTGCGTCACGAAATACTATTTCAGACGCACTTTCGTTTAATGTCATTTTTTTTCGTGAAGGTGATAATCAGGATGCACCTATTGATATAGAATTGAGCGAATCGGATAAATTTGCATTGGCGAAGAGCGGAAATACTCTTGCAAGTAAATCGGGTGTTGTTTTTGTCGGCAGAGATTCAATTACAAATATTGGAAAAGGTGATTACATAAAAGTTGATACGTTGATTGCAGGAATTGTAGATTCGGTGTATCGTTTCGAGCCCGGCATTAGTAATGCGTTGTATAATGTTTCGTTTTCATTTGTTGGAAATGGTAAGGGAGATTATTCGCGCTCCGGTATTGGGCGATATCTATTTGCCGGAAAAAAAAATGGGCAATATCTTCCTATTATTATTTTGCCGGCTCCGCAATTACATCAAATTGCAAACGTTTCATCGCAGTACGCAATTTCAAAACAATTTATTATCAACGCTGAATTTGCTGGCAGTAGTTTTGATGCAAATAGATTTTCGACTATCGGGGATAACAATAATGCCGGCAATGCAATGAAACTTTCTATGAAGTATTCATCTGAAGATGTAAAGATTGGCAATACATCATTAGGTGCGCTCGATGTTTCATTCTCCGAACGGTTTCTTGATGAACGTTTCGTACCAACTGAACGCATCAATGAAATTGAATTTACACGGAAATGGAATATAGATAGTACAGTTTCAACGCAAGCACTCTCTGAAGAAACACGCGAAGCTGCAATAACGATGAAGCCGAATTCCAATGTTACTATCGGAGGAACAATTGGCAGTATGAAACGTGGGAGAGAATTTAATTCGCTGCGAGAAGAAATTACTCTGCAAACAAAATCAGATATCTTTCCAACTATTGATTACCGCATAGAAAATATTTCAAGTGATGATATGCTTGGACGATTGAAGAGTTCGTGGCTGCGTCAGAAAGGGAATACGCAATACACGATCGCCAATCTTATTCCGGGTTTTCGTTTTGAATCGGAACAAAAAGAAGTAAAAAATAAAGATACAGATTCATTGTATGGTTCAAGTTTTTCGCTGTATGAAGTTGCTCCAAAAATTGCAGTGAAACAACTCTATGGTATTACAGCATCTTCAGAATTTAGTTGGCGAAAAGAAAATGTGTATTCAAATGGGAATGTTATTCCACAATCACTGGCGTTTACACAAACGTATGAGGCAGGCTATAAATACGGTCAAAAATTTTCTACATCTTCCAGTGTTATACTTCGAAAAAAAGAATACGAAAAAATATTTCAAACTAATTTTAGTAATCAACAGACAATACTGGTTCGTTCACAATCTCGTTACACGCCACTCGCCGGTGGAATTGATGCTGATGTTTTTTATGAAGTATCTACAGAGCGCACGTCTCGATTAGAAAGAGTTTTTTATAAAGTTCGTAAAGGCGAAGGGCAGTATGTTTGGGTTGATGGTAATGGTAATGGTAAAATTGATCTCAATGATGAACGCGATTTTCAATTAAGCCGATATGATGGTGATTATACGATGCTTTCGCTGCAAGGCGACGTACTGTACCCTATTATTGATTTGAAAACATCGTCGAGGTTACGAGTAACTCCATATAAATTTTTTGTGCAGCCTTCTTCATGGATCGAAAAAGCATTCACAAAAATATCTACTGAAACCTTTGTACGAATTGAAGAAAAAAGCTCTGACCCGCAGACGCAAAATATTTATCTCTTAAAATTTTCCCACTTTCTTAACAGAGTAACAACCTTGCAGGGATCACAGATTATTCAGCACGATATACATGTCTTTGAAAATTCAGCCGATGTTTCCTTGCGATTTCGATTTTTACAACGCAAAGGATTGGGTCAGTATAATTCCGGACTCGAAGAAAATTACTATCGTGAACGCGGTATGCGAATACGGTTTCAACTCGATGAGCAAATGTCGGATCAGATTGATGTAACGAACAAGCAAGATAACGCGAGCGCCTCGGTTGCACTGAGTCGCTCGAGACAAATTGTTAGCGATGGCGTTGCGAATGATTTTTCATACAGGCCTGAACAAAATATTGAAATCGGTTTTAAGTTGGAAAATTCTCAGGCTGATGATTATTTATTTGCATCTCCTGTAACTTCAAATTTAAACAGCCAAAGCATTCGTACCATTTTTTCTTTCCAAGGCAGCGGACAAGCGCGCATCGAAATAGCTCGTGAAGAAATTATTGTAGCAAATAAATCTGCAAATTATATCATTCCATTCGAGCTAACGGGTGGGCGAGATGAAGGGAAAACTTTTTTAATGACCAGTTCATTAGATTACAGAATTGGAAGCAATGTGCAAGTTACATTTCAATACAATGGAAGAGTGCAGCAGAATAAGAACACTGTTCATACCGGAAGGATGGAAATAAAAGCGTATTTTTAGGCGAAATATTTTCTTGCTATGAGGTAAAATCTTGAGTATATTTATACAGTAAAGTTGAACGAGTCCCGCCAGTTGCGGGACTTTTTTTTGAATAGTATGTATGGAACACCATTTACTTGATAGGATTAACTCGCTGCTGCAATCTCTTCTTCAACAAGAAAATATTTTTCTCGTTGAAGTTCTCATTCGCGGTAAGAGACAAAGTAAAGTCGTAGAGATATATATTGACACCGATAGCGGTATTACAAGCGGTCAAGTTTCACAGGTAAGCCGAGGCATTGCAGATATTTTTGAAAAAGAAAATCTAATTGAAGGACGGTACCGGCTCGATGTTTCTTCGCCTGACTTAAGTCGTCCGATTAAATTATTTCGTCAATACAACAAAAACATCGGCAGAAAATTTAAAATTGAATATACAAGTAACAACGAAAATAAAACCGTTGAAGCAACGCTGAATAGCATTGAAGGTGAAATCTTGCATTTCCAAACCACCGAAAAAGTAGAGTGTGTTATTTCGGTCAGTAGTATTTCAGCGGCGTATGTAATACCAAAGTGTAAGTAAATAGTTTTTAATTTTTTGGAGGCTTTAAAAATGAATCATGATATTGTCGAATCTTTTGCTGGCTTAGCTCGAGAGAAAAGTATCGATAAAGATATTTTGGTAGGCATCGTAGAAGATATTTTTGGCATGATGGTGCGAAAAAAATATGGTCCTGACGCCAAGTTTGAAGTTGTTGTCAATATGGATAAAGGTGATATCGAAATTTATCTTGAGCGTGAGGTAGTAGAAGTAGTTGAAAACCCGGTAACACAAGTAGATGCAGCAACTGCAAAAAAATTGTCCGGTGAAGATTTAGAAGTTGGCGAAGATTATGTAGAAATTCTTCAACTCGACCATTTTGGTCGCAGACTTATTACAACTGCAAAACAAAATTTCACGCAACGGGTTAAAGAAATAGAAAAAGAATTAATCTATAACGAATACACAAATTCCATTGGCGAAATTGTTGTCGGTGAAATTTATCAAATCAGAAATCATGACATTCTTGTTGTGCACAATAAAACAGAACTGCTGCTGCCAAAGTCTGAACAAATTTTTAAGGAACGCTATAAAAAGGGCGATACCATCCGTGCAGTGATAAAAGAAGTTCGCAAGAATTCCGGCAATCCAACTGTGATTATCTCTCGCACCGATTCAAAATTTTTGGAGCGTCTTTTCGAATTAGAAATTCCTGAAATTTATGATGGACTCATCGAAATAAAAGGTATTGCCCGCGAACCGGGTGATCGTGCAAAAGTGGCTGTCGAATCGCATGATGATCGTATTGATGCTGTTGGCGCATGTGTTGGTATGAAGGGTGTGCGTATTCATGCTATCGTTCGTGAATTGAATAACGAAAATATCGATGTTATTAATTTCAGCGAAGAACCATTGGTATATTTATCACGTGCGCTTGCTCCGTCTAAATTGAAAAAAATTGATCTTGATGTGGTAAACAAAAAGGCAACAATCTTGGTTGCAGAAGATCAGGTCTCACTTGCAATCGGCAAAGGTGGACAGAATATACGTTTGGCAAGCAAGCTATGTGGTTATGATATTCAGTTGGTGAAAGAAGCGGCTGATTATGATATTGATTTGAGTGAGTTTAAAGAAGAAATTGGTGAGGAGAATCTCAATAAGTTTATCGAAAACGGTTACGAGACTGCCAAAGATGTAATTGATGCTGATATTAATGATTTAATTGATGAAATTGGATTAGATATCAATCAATTAGAAGAAATTGTTGAGCTTATTAAGAAAGAATTTGAAGAAGCTGAAGTTGATGAAGAAGAACAGAGCGAAGCTGGGAATAAAAAATAAATTATTAACTAAGTGCGAAAGTAATAAGGGCATCTCTAAAAATTTAAAAAGATAGTCATTGCGAGGCGTTGTTTGCCGAAGCAATCTTCAAAAGATTAGAGGATTGCTTCGCTCGTAAAGAACACTTGCTCGCAATGACAATGTTTTTAGAGATGCCCATAAATTAAAAAAAGTATCAGTGTATATTATTACGATAAAAGGAATTTAATGTCTGAAGTAATCGATAGAAAAATAAAGATTTACAAGCTAGCGAAAGAGTTAAATCTTGCAAGTGATACCATTCTTGAATTCCTTGTTAAAAAGGGATACAAGATTAAGAATCACATGTCCGCTGTCGAAGACGATATGATGAAAGATATCATGTCGCACTTTAAAAAGGAAAAAGATGTTGCAGAAAAACACCAACGCAAGATTGCCGAAATAAAAGAATCAAAGAAAAAATCTGTTGAAAGAAAAAGCGATGACGTTACTTCAGAAGTAAAAGGAAAAACAGTTGTTAAATCTGAAATTAAACATCAGGAAGCACACGTTGCGGCAGAAACTGAAAAATCTGAAGGAAGAAACGAAGTTGAAGTTGCAGCAAAAATCGAGACTAATATAGCCGAACTTGCAACAGAAGTTGCTGTTACTAAAAAAACTGATACACCAGAAACAACTGCACAAGAAAAAGTTGTTGTAGATCAAACAAAGGACTTCAGAGTAAAAATAGATGGCGGCAACCGCCGGGTTGGCTTAACGGTGAAAGGTAAAATTGCATTAGCCAAGCCTGCTTCACCGCAGGTTAAAGCTACTGCTGCAGCGGTAAGTACAGAAGCAGAAGAAAGTAAAAAGAAAAAGAAAAAAAAGAAAAAAGTTAAAGACGAAAAGACTAAAGATGTTATTGAACCGGAAGCAGAGGAGGCTTCAAAGAAAAAAAAGAAAAAGAAAAAACTTCGACCGTATGCAGTAAGTGTTGATGAAGTCAACTCGGCAATCAAACGTACGCTTGCTGAAATGGAAGATACTGGTACGGCAGTTAGCAGTCGTGCGGCTAATCGAAAGAAAAAGAAAAAAGAACGGGAAGAACAAGAAGCTATTGCACTTGAATCAGCGGCAATGGAAGCCGGCAAACTTAAAGTAACAGAATATGTTACAGTTGGTGAACTAGCAAACTTAATGAATGTCTCTGCTGCGGAAGTTATTGCAAAATCTATCGGGCTTGGTATGATGGTTTCCATTAATCAGCGATTAGATAAAGATACAATTGTAATGCTCGCGGATGAATTCGATTTACAAATAGACTTCAACCAAGAATTTACAGTTGATATACTGGAAGATACTCCGGATGCTGAAGATACCTTGCTACCTCGTGCACCAGTTGTTACAATTATGGGACACGTTGATCATGGCAAGACTTCGCTTCTCGATTATATTCGTCGGGCAAATGTTGTTGCAGGTGAATCTGGCGGTATCACACAACATATCGGAGCGTACGAAGTTACAACTGATGCAGGCAAACACATAACATTTCTTGATACGCCTGGTCACGAAGCGTTTACCGCAATGCGTGCGCGTGGTGCACAGCTCACTGATATTGTGGTTCTGGTTGTTGCTGCCGAAGATAATGTTATGCCTCAAACACTCGAAGCAATTAGCCATGCGAAAGCGGCAAGTGTTCCAATTATTATTGCTATTAACAAGATTGATAAGCCGGAAGCTAATCCGGATAGAATTCGTCAACAACTTTCTGACAAAGGAGTTCTTGTTGAAGAGTGGGGCGGCAAATATCAATCAGTAGAAGTTTCTGCACGAAGCGGAAAAAATGTAGAATTATTGCTGGAAAAAATTCTGCTCGAAGCCGAAGTGCTTGACTTAAAGGCAAATCCTATTCGTCTTGGGCGTGGTGCAGTTGTGGAAGCGCAGCTTGATAAAGGAAAAGGTGTGCTGGCAACAGTATTAATTCAAAAAGGAAAACTTGCTATTGGCGATCCGTTTATTGCCGGTATCTTCAGTGGAAAAGTAAAGGCAATGTTTGATGAGCGCGGTAAAAAAGTTGATGCCGTTGGACCATCAACGCCGGTGCAGTTGCTTGGCTTCGATGGAATTCCGCAAGCTGGTGATCAATTTATTGTTGTTGAATCCGATAGGTTTGCACGTGAAATTAGTTTGAAGCGCCAGCAATTAAAACGCGAGCAAGATTTCAGACAAATTCGATTTATCACTTTAGATGATATTTCATTACAAATTCAATCTGGTCATCAAGTGCGCGAACTGACACTTATCGTGAAAGGTGATGTGGATGGTTCGGTAGAAGCGCTCGCAGATTCTCTACAAAAACTTTCGACCGAAGAAGTAAAGATACGAGTTGTTCACAAAGGTGTCGGTTCTATTTCTGAAACTGACGTGCTGCTGGCTGCTGCATCGGGAACAATTATTATTGGTTTCCATGTCCGCCCGAATTTAAATGCACGACGTCTTGCCGAAAAAGAAAAAGTAGATATACGTTTGTATAATATTATTTACGATGCAATTAATGATGTGAAAAATGCGTTGGAAGGATTACTTGCTCCGACTATCACCGAAGAGGTTACAGCAACAGTTGAAATCAGAGAAGTGTTTAAGGTGCCGAAAATTGGTACTGCTGCCGGCTGCTATGTGCTTGACGGAAAAATTGCTCGTGGAAATAGAGTTCGATTGTTGCGCGATGGTGTTGTAACATTTGAAGGCGGCTTGGCATCACTTAAACGATTTAAGGATGATGTGAGAGAAGTTGATCAAGGTTTTGAATGTGGTATGGGTTTAGAAAACTTCAACGATATTAAAGTAGGTGATATTATTGAAGCGTTTAAGTTAGTTGAAACAAAGAGAAAGCTATAATCAAAAAATGTCCGTTAGAACAGAAAAAGTATCGTCACTAATTCGTCATGAATTAGGAACCATTATCTCCCGCGATTTTAGCGGTGGATCGTATGGATTTACAACTGTAACTGAAGTAAGAATGACTCTCGATCTGAAAATCGCAAAGATCTATGTGAGCATTTTTGGCGATCAATCAGTTCGTGAAAAAACTTTGAAGCATTTGGAAATTAATAAAGTGCATATACGTACGATTCTTGCTTCTCATATCAGTTTAAAATTTACGCCTGCATTGCAGTTTTACCACGATGCTACGTTAGATAATGCGCAACATATTGAAGCATTGATAAAGAAAATTCATAAAGATGATGCTACGGAAAGTAAATGATTCAACACGTAGGTGAAAAATCTTTGATTGACTTTGAAGTAGGCGAGATGTTGTTAGTCAATAAACCACTTCAATGGACTTCGTTTGATGTGGTTGGACGATTGCGAGGAATGTTTAGGATACGCAAGATAGGACATGCCGGCACTCTTGACCCTCGCGCAACCGGTTTGCTGATTGTTTGCACCGGCAAGATGACAAAATCAATTGATCAATTTTCTGCACTTGAAAAAGAATATGTCGGAACAATGGAACTTGGTGCGGTAACTGCAAGCTTTGATGCTGAAACAGAAGTTGTTGATAGAAAAGATTTTAGTGCTGTTACTACAAAACAAATTCTCGATTCATTTGAGTCTTTCAAAGGACAACAGTTTCAAATTGGACCAATGTATTCTGCAAGAAAATTTCAAGGCAAACGTCTTTACAAATATGCACGAAAAGGAAAAACAATTGAACGTCAGCCTCGCGAAATATTCATTTCAAAATTTGACTTGCTTGATGTGCAGTTGCCGTTTGTAAAGTTTCGTGTTGTGTGTTCGAAAGGGACATATATCCGTACGCTTGTGAATGATTGCGGGGCAATGCTTGGATGTGGAGCATATTTAACACAGCTTACTCGGACAAGAATTGGGGAGTATGATTTGGATATGGCGATAGATGTTGAACAATTACATACATTAGAAAATAAAATACATACTCGGGCTCATTAAAATATGCAAGTTGTACGTTCGCTATCTGAAATTGAATACAATAAAAATTCTATAGTTACTTTAGGAACGTTTGATGGTGTTCATCGTGCTCATCAAGAACTCATTAAAAAAGTTGTAGCAAAAGCAAAACAAAAAAATTATAGAAGTGTTGTTGTTACATTCGAACCTCACCCCAAAGAAATTGTTGGCGGCGGAATGTTGCAGATAGATTTACTTTCAATATTAGATGAGAAGCTGCAACTACTTGAAAAGTTGGGTGTTGATGTAGTATTTATCATCCCATTTACTTTTGAACTTTCTCAAAAAAGTTATAGTGAGTTCTACATCAATTACATTATTAATAAGATTGGTGTGCGTGAAGTTGTTGAAGGCTACAACCATCATTTAGGAAAAGGACGTGCTGCTGGAACACAAGAAATTGTTGAGCTGGGAAAGCAGTTTAATTTTCTTGTGGAGACATTAGATTTACTCAAAATTAGTGATGAAACGATCAGTAGTTCATCCATTAGAAACCTTTTACAACGCGGAGATGTTGAATCTGCCAATTCCATGCTCGGATATCGTTATCAATTTTCTGGTACCGTTGTGCGAGGACATGGAAGGGGACGAAAATTAGGTTATCCGACTGCGAACATTGACCTTAACGATAAGAAGAAGTTACTTCCGAAAATAGGAATATACGCTGTGCACTTTTTTGTTGAAGGTGTGTGGCATAACGGAATGATGAGCATCGGTGTCATTCCTACATTTTATGAAAATCATGCGCGAACAACAGAAGTGAATATTTTTAATTTCGATAAAGATATTTACGATCAATTTGTTACTGTTGAGTGTATTGCCAGAACACGCGATGAAAAGAAATTCAATTCAGTGCAAGACCTTGTTGCAGAAATTGGCAATGATAAAAAAACAATTCAAAAAATTTTAGAAAATATTTCACAATAGGGCATCTCTAAAAACCTAAAAAAAATTGTCATTGCGAGCCGTTCTTTGGCG
>CAYHZL010000008.1:0-41137 GCA_964361075.1 uncultured Chitinophagaceae bacterium | reverse complement strand
ACCTACTTAACAAATGAAATGAAAATTACACGGTTTCACAATTTTTTTAGGCAAGTGGCGAAGCCATCCCTTTGGGAGTGGACTCCATCTTATGCCCTTGCGTAACATCAGATACTAATAATCATTAACGCTTGGCGCCTTAGCGTCTTTGCGGTTCAAAACAAATAGGAGAACATATATAATGGCAATAATTAATTTTGGCGGCACGAAAGAAGAAGTTGTAACACGAGAAGAGTACCCGCTTTCGAAAGCACAAGAATTTTTGAAGAATGAAGTTGTGGCAATTCTCGGTTACGGTCCGCAAGGATATGGTCAATCACTCAACATGCGCGACAACGGCATTAACGTGATCGTCGGTCAACGCAAAGGCGGACAAGGTTGGAATGATGCAATTCGTGACGGATGGGTGGAAGGAAAAAATCTTTTTCCTTCGCTTGAAGAAGCAATCGGTAAAGCAACAATTGTTCAATACTTACTTTCCGATTCCGGACAAAAACAACAATGGGATGTTGTTAAAAAATGTTTGAAAAAAGGACAGGCGTTGTATTTCTCGCACGGCTTTTCAATTGTGTTCAAAGATCAAACTAATGTCATTCCTCCGACAGATGTTGATGTTATTCTCTGCGCACCAAAGGGAAGCGGACGCACGGTGCGTTCAAACTTTTTAGCGGGAAGCGGTATTAATGCAAGCTTCGCTGTGTTTCAGGATGCAACAGGTAAAGCACGCGAACGTGCGATTGCATGCGGTATCGCCATTGGTTCCGGATATTTATTTCCGACAACGTTTGAAAAAGAAGTGATGAGCGATTTAACAGGCGAGCGCGGTGTGTTGATGGGTGCGATCGCTGGAATTATGAAAGCACAATACGATGTGCTGCGTTCTATGGGACACTCGCCAAGCGAAGCATTCAACGAAACAGTTGAAGAAGCAACGCAAAGTTTGTATCCGCTTGTTGGAAAACATGGAATGGATTGGATGTTTGCAGCATGCAGCGTTACTGCGCAACGCGGCGCACTTGATTGGGCGAAAAAATTTGAAACGGCAAACAGACCGTTGTTTGAATTATTATATAGAGATGTGCAGTACGGCGTTGAAACAAAACGCGTGCTGGATTCAACCAGTTCATCCGATTACCGCGAGAAATTGCAAGTAGAATTAGATGAATGGAAAAATTCTGAAATGTGGCAAGCCGGCGCCGCGGTTCGTGGTTTGCGCCCGGAAAATTGGAAACAAAAATAAAGATGAAATATGAAGGATAAGGGATAAGGGATGAAATATGAAACTTAATAAAAGTTTATCCTTCATAATTCATCCTTTATACTTAAGAAAAATATGAATACGAAAATTTTCACATACGATACAACTCTCCGCGACGGAACTCAAGGCGAAGATGTTTCTTTTTCCGCTGAAGATAAAATCAAAATTGCTAAACGTCTCGATGCGTTTGGTATTGATTATATCGAAGGTGGGTGGCCTGGTTCCAATCCGAAGGATATGGAATTTTTTGAGCGTGCACGTTCTATAAAATTTGCTCACGCAAAAATTGCCGCGTTCGGCAGCACGCGCCGCGCAAAAAATAAAGTTGAAGACGATGCAAACATTCGCGCACTCCTCGATGCGCAGACGCCGGTGGTAACAATTTTCGGCAAGACGTGGATTCTGCATGTGAAACATGCATTGCAAATCACAGAAGAAGAAAATCTTGAAATCATTGCAGACTCAGTTGCCTATCTGAAAAAAAATGGAAAAGAAGTTGTGTACGATGCAGAACATTTTTTTGACGGCTACAAATCTGATACAGTGTACGCTTTAAAAACATTGCACGCCGCGCAAATTGCAGGCGCTGATGTCATCGTTATGTGCGATACCAACGGCGGAACATTACCATGGGAAGTTGCAGAAATTGTTCGCGAAGTGAAACAGCACATCACCGCTCCGCTTGGCATTCACACGCATAACGATTCTGAAGTTGCAGTTGCAAATTCGTTGATGGCAATTCAAGCCGGTTGTGTGCACGTGCAAGGAACAATGAATGGCTACGGTGAACGATGCGGCAATGCAAACCTGTGTTCTATTATTCCGGATTTACAATTGAAGATGGGATACCATTGTGTTGATGACGAGCAGATAAAACATCTCACCAGCATTTCACGCTACGTAAGCGAACTTGCAAATTTGAAGCACACAAAAAATCTTGCATTCGTCGGCGAAAGCGCCTTTGCACATAAAGGCGGCGTGCATGTGAGCGCGGTAATGAAAATGCCGAAGACATACGAGCACATCGAACCGGAAACTGTAGGCAATACGAGGCGCGTATTGATTTCAGATTTGTCCGGCAGAAGTAATATTTTATTTAAAGCGGAAGAGATGGGCATCAACATCAATGACAAATCTCCCGCCGTGCAAAAAATTGTTGATGAGCTTAAAGAAATGGAGCACTATGGTTATCTGTACGAAGATGCAGAAGGATCATTTGAGTTGCTGGTAAAAAAACATACCGGCGAATTTAAACATTTTTTTGATTTGGAACGATTCCAAGTCAGCATTCACAAAGATTCTTTTGAACAAGAAGCGCGGTCTGAAGCGCTGATTAAAATTCGCGTCGGCAATGAAACAGAAATTACAGCGGCAGAAGGAAATGGTCCGGTGAACGCGTTGGATAAAGCGCTCCGCAAAGCGCTCGAAAAATTTTATCCGGAGCTGTCGAAAATTCATCTCACGGATTACAAAGTGCGTGTGCTCGATTCGCGCCATGCAACAGAAGCAAAAGTACGCGTGCTGATCGAAACAGAAAGCGAACATTCATCATGGAATACCGTTGGTGTTTCGCCCGACGTTGTTGAAGCAAGCTGGAAAGCACTCGTTGATTCTATCAGTTATCACTTATTGAAAAGCAAAACTTAAAATCGGTAGAAGGGAGAAGTAAGATGGAAGATGAAAAAATCATTTTTCGTTTCACATCTACCTTCTACCAATAATTGAACAAGGAAAGAACATGATTATAGTACTAAAACCCGGAACTACAAAAGAGCAATTCAATCATGTTATTGATCGCGTTACAGAAATTGGTTTTAAACCGCACCCGATTATCGGAGAGGAACGTACCGTGATAGCATGTGTTGGTGATGAACGCGGTAAATCGCAATTACAATCATTGGATTCACTCGATTATGTAGAAGCCGTGATGCCGATTTTAAAACCGTACAAGTTGGCAAGTCAGGAAACGAAAAAAGAACGAAGCACAGTAAAAGTTGGCAACGTACTATTTGGCGGCAATCAATTTGTTGTCATAGGCGGACCGTGTTCGGTCGAATCGCGCGCGCAAATTATTTTAAGTGCAGAGCTTGTAAAAAAAGCCGGCGCACAAATGTTGCGCGGCGGTGCATTCAAACCGAGAACATCGCCATACAGTTTTCAAGGAATGGAAGAAGAAGGTTTGAAAGTGCTCGCTGCTGCACGTGAAAAAACCGGATTGCCATTTGTCACCGAAGTAATTACGCCGGGCGATGTTGCTTTGGTTACAAAGTACGCAGACATGTTGCAAATCGGCGCGCGCAATATGCAAAACTTTGCGCTGTTAAAAGAAGTCGGCAAAACGAAAACTCCGGTGTTGTTGAAACGCGGTATGTCCAGCACGTACAAAGAATTGTTGATGTCCGCAGAGTACATCATGTCGCAGGGAAATTATGATGTTGTCTTGTGCGAACGCGGCATCCGCACATTCGAAGAGTACACGCGCAACACATTCGATCTCGCAGCCGTGCCGGCGTTGAAAGAACTTTCTCACTTGCCGGTAATAGTTGATCCGAGTCATGGCACAGGTATTCGCAGTCTCATTCTTCCGATGGCGAAAGCAGCAATTCCTGCCGGCGCAGATGGATTGATTATTGAAATGCATCCGAATCCGGAAAAAGCATTTTCCGATGGCGCTCAATCGCTCACGCCGGAATTGTTCGAAAAAATGATGAGCGAAATAAAAAGATATTTGCCATTGGAAGGAAAGCATTTATAACATTAGGGCGGTTCCCCAAAATTATTTTTTTCACCGCAAAGACACAAAGGCGCGAAGAAAAAATATAAAAAATTGAAAATAAACACTTTGCGTCATAGCGACTTTGCGGTAAAGTTTTTTTTGAATTTTTAGAATTGCTAATTATTGAATAATGAAAAATCTTCTTCAACATTTACGTGAAGGCGATCCGCGAACACTGGGAAAAACTGACGAGGTTGTTCGCATCATGCGCAACAATCAAAAAGCATTTGATGAAGTGTTCGAAGGTTTGTTTGATGAAGAGTATCTCGTACGGTTGCGAGCGGTAAATGCAATTGAAAAAGTTGCACGCTCACAACGCGAATGGCTGCTGCCGCATAAGAAAAAATTATTGAAAAGTTTTTCGTTCTTTACCAAACAACCGGATTTAATGAAGATGCAGGTTCCGCCATTGTATGGTTATCTGGCACTCGAAAAAAAAGAAGTCGGCAAAGTTACAGACCAATTAAACAGATGGTTGATGACAGAGCAGAGCACGTTTATCAAAGTCGGCAGTTTGCAAGCTCTCGCAGATATTTCACAACAACACCCGTGGCTGCACGATGAGGTTGTTTCAATCATTCAAGATGAAATGGTAAAAGGAAGCGCGGCAATACAAGCACGCGGAAGAAAATTGTTGAAAGTGTTACACAAAAAATAAATCGCCTCATGTCGACAAAAGAACATTACGAAAATCATCTTGCGCGTTATTATTCGTGGATGCTTGGAGATTTCGATAGTCGTATGAATGAGACGAAAGCGTTCTTTCAAACTCATAACATTACACCAACTTCTACAAAAGTAGCATTAGATTTGGGAGCGGGAAGCGGATTACAATCACTACCGCTTGCACAACTTGGATTTGAAGTAACGGCGATTGATTTTAGCGCGACATTGTTAAAAGAACTTCGGCAACGTGCGAACGGATTGGCGATTGAAACGATAGAATCCGATTTGCTTCACTTCGAAAATTATGCGCACTTTGCTCCGGAACTTATCGTCTGCATGGGCGATACATTGACGCATCTTGATAGTATTGAAGTTGTTCGGCAGCTGTTACAACAAAGCGCCAAGCAACTAGTAAAGAATGGAAAACTTATTCTCACGTTTCGCGATTTGAGCAACGAACTACAGAATGAACTGCGCTTCATTCCTGTGAAGAGCGATGAGAACAAAATATTTACATGTTTTTTAGAATATCACACGGATTTTGTAAAAGTATTCGATATTGTTCACGAAAAAGAAAACGGTATGTGGAAGCAAAACATAAGTTTCTATAATAAACTAAAACTATCGAGAGCACTGATAGAAGATTTGCTACAAAGCATCGGCTTACAAATCGCATTCAGTGACACAACTCGTGGATTAGTAACAATTATTTCAACCAAAGAACTTTAAATCTTTGCGGTGCATAACCCAACAAAGATTCTTCCAATACGAAAGAGAAACGACTATGAAAAACAGAATATATATTTTTGATACGACGCTGCGCGACGGCGAACAATCGCCGGGCTGCAGCATGAACTTCGACGAAAAAATTCGCATGGCACGGCAACTTGAACGATTGCACGTTGATGTGATTGAAGCAGGTTTTCCAATCGCCAGCGAAGGCGATTTTGAATCGGTAAAAGAAATTGCAAAACTGATTCGTAATTGTTCCATTGCCGCATTAAGCCGCGCTTCAGTATTAGATATAGATAGAGCATGGGAAGCGTTAAAATATGCCGCGAAGCCGCGCATCCATACATTCATTGCAACATCGGATATCCATTTAAAATATAAATTGAAAAAAGAACGCGCGCAGGTGTTGGACGATGCAATCAAAGCTGTGCGGTATGCAAAGTCATTGTGCGAGGATGTAGAATTTTCTTGTGAAGATGCATCGCGCAGTGATATTGATTATCTCTGCCAAATTGTTGAAGCGGTCATTGCAGAAGGCGCGACGGTTGTAAACATTCCTGATACTGTTGGTTACTCTATTCCAGATGAGTATGGTAAAATTATTCGCACATTAACCGAACGTGTACCGAACATCAATAAAACAATTCTCAGCGTTCACTGCCACGATGATTTGGGACTTGCTGTTGCAAACTCTCTTGCCGGTGTTGCAGGAGGAGCGCGGCAAATCGAGTGCACGATCAACGGCATCGGCGAACGTGCAGGCAATGCATCGCTTGAAGAAGTTGCGATGGCAATTCGCACGCGTCAAGAAAAACTTGCTGTAACAACTAACATTAATACAGAAGAAATTTTCAAATCAAGTAAGTTGCTCACATCGCTGACGGGAATGCATGTGCAGCGCAACAAAGCAATTGTTGGTGAAAACGCTTTTGCACACGAAGCAGGTATTCATCAAGATGGCATGTTAAAAAATTCTATCACGTACGAAATTATGACACCGCAAAGCGTCGGCATTGTGCACAGCACACTCGTGCTTGGTAAACATAGCGGTCGCCATGCATTGAAGCAACGCTATCAAGAACTTGGCTACGCGCTCACGCAGGAAGAATTGGAAAAAGCATATCAGCTTTTTACTAAAGTTGCTGACGAAAAGAAAAATGTGTTCGATGATGATTTGATTGCAATTCTGCAGGATGAAGTTTCTTCTTCCGATGTTGTTGCATATAAACTTGAAGCATTACAAGTTACCAGCGGATTGAATGTTATTCCGACTGCAACCGTCAGTTTGAAAAAAGGCGATGTGGTGTTGCAAGATTCGGCAACAGGCGATGGACCGGTTGATGCAGCGTACCGCGCTATTGAACGCATCACAGAAATCAGCGGACAGTTGCTCGACTATTCTATTAAATCTGTTTCATGGGGACATGACGCAATCGGCGAAGTGTTCGTAAAAATTGCAATTGATGGATATGTATTCAACGGACGCTCGGCAAGTACTGATGTTATCACCGGCAGTGTGAAAGCATATCTCAGCGCAATCAACCATGCGGCAAGTGCGCGGTATCGCAAGCAGCAAAACTCAACAGATGTGCAGCGAGAAGGTGCCGGCGTCTAAGTTCAATAGTAAAAATGAAAAAGCGAAAAGCATAATTTTTTTATGGCAATGACGATTACAGAAAAAATTTTAGCGAAGCATTCCGGGAAAAATATTGTGGTACTCGGTTTATTGATGGATTGATTGACTGTATAAAATTTGGTAGTTTTTAAATAGTAACTCACGTTACGCAAAACACAAAATAGACCACTGATGACACAGATTAAACTGATGTACACAGATTTAAATCCGTGAAAATCTGTCAAAATCAGCGTTATCCGTGTTCTATTATTCTTTAAATCGTTCTTTTTTCTTATAAAAGTTGAACTTTGCGTAACATCAGATAGTAAATGAGTCTACTCTAAAAAGGTGTATTTGTCTCTCGCAAAGACGCAAAGAAAAAAAATTAAATTATTGAGAATAAACACTTTGCGTTCTTGGCGACTTTGTGAGAAATAATCGATGTTCTTTCACTTTGACTTTTTAGAGTAGACTCATAAATATTGTGAGGTACATTATGCCGATTGGAACATTAATAGAAATAAAAAAGAAATACAATCTCAACGATGAGTCGTATTATTTTTATATGGTAAAGGAAGATAATTCTGTCGTGCTTAAAAAAGTAACAGAGGCAGAAATCCTTGCCGAAGAATCACTGAAAGAAGTGTACGAAAACGAACCTGAAGGTTTATGGGAGAAATGTCTTGACGATAAAACAACGTGATATTGTTCCTAATAAGCTTTCCTTTTTCAGATTTTGAAATCAGTAAAGTGAGACCAGCTCTCGTCATTTCTAACGATCACTATAACAATTCTCACAACGATGTTGTTGTCTGTGCAATCACTACAAGTTCTATTTCGAATGAATTTAAAGTTGTTATACCATTTGCTGAACTGCTCAATGGCGGTTTACCAAAACAAAGTTATGTAAGAGTTGATAAACCTTTTTCCGTTCTATCGAATAAAGTTCTTAAAATTTAGGCAACAATATCTGAAAAATTATTTAAAGAAATAAAATCAAAAATCAACGAGTTGATATAGGAATACTCTATGGCAATGACAATTACAGAAAAAATTTTAGCGAAGCATTCCGGGAAAAATGAAACCCGTCCCGGCGACAATGTCTGGATTGATGTTGATGTGTTGATGACACACGATGTCTGCGGACCGGGAACGTTCGGAATTTTCAAACGTGAGTTTGGCGCGAATGCAAAAGTGTGGGATAAAGAAAAACTTGTTGTCATTCCCGACCATTATATTTTTACCGCAGACCAGCACGCACACCGCAATATTGATATTCTCCGTAACTTTGCGAAGGAACAAAATCTTCCACACTTTTATGATGTGAACACGCCGCGCTACAAAGGCGTGTGCCACGTTGCGCTGCCGGAAGAAGGATTTACGTGTCCGGGCGAAGTGTTGTTCGGCACTGATTCGCACACATGTACTGCCGGTGCGTTCGGAGAATTTGCAACAGGTATCGGCAATACCGATGCGGCATTTATTCTCGGCACAGGAAAATTGTGGGTGAAAGTTCCGCAGACAATGAAATTTATTTTCGATGGCGAGATGCCGAAATATTTGATGGCGAAAGATTTAATTCTTGAAGCCATCGGAACAATTGGTGTTGATGGCGCAACGTACCGCGCAATGGATTTTTCCGGTTCAACCATTGATGCAATGACGATGGAAGATCGCATGACGATGTGCAACATGGTGATTGAAGCAGGCGGCAAAAACGGAATCTGCGCGCCCGACAAAACAACGATCGAATATGTGAAAGCACGCACGAAAAAAGAATTTGAATGCGTGTACAACGACGACGATGCACAGTACCACAGCGTACATCGTTTCAATGTGAAAGATATTGAACCGACAGTTGCAAAGCCGCATTCACCGGATAACAAAGCTGCTGTAAGTGAAGTTGCCGGAACAAAAATCGATCGCGCGTACATTGGCAGCTGCACCGGCGGAAAAATTTCCGATTTTGTTGCCGCGGCAGAAATTCTCTGCGGCGAAAAAGTAAAAGTTGATACATTTATTGTTCCTGCAACAACCGATGTTGCCCGTGCATTGAAAGAAATGAAAGTGCAAAATAAAACGCTGCTGCAAATTTTTGAAGAAGCCGGCTGTCGTATTGGCGAAGCATCGTGTGCGGCATGTCTCGGCGGTCCGTCGGATACATTCGGACGATTGAACGGTGTTGAGGTGTGTATTTCCACAACAAACAGAAATTTTCCCGGACGCATGGGTTCGAAAAAATCGCAAGTGTATCTTGCTTCACCGTACACCGTTGCCGCTTCCGCAGTGAAAGGTGTTATTACAAATCCGCGAGAATTTTTTAATTGATTCTATTTTAGTAGACAAACAAAACAAATACATAAAGGATTTATGAGACATATTATTTCCGGCAAAGCATTCGTTCTTGGAAACGATATTGATACAGACCAAATAATTCCGGCAGCCTATCTTGTCTATAAACTTGATGATGCTGAGGAGAAAAAAAATTACGGCAAGTATGCTCTTTCCGGCGTACCAAGTACACAGTCCGGTTTGCCGCAAGGAAACATCCCATTTATCAAAGAAGGTGAATGGCAGAGCGAATTTAAAATCATCATCGGCGGAAAAAATTTCGGATGCGGTTCGTCGCGCGAGCATGCGCCTGTTGCGTTGAACATCGCAGGCATCGAAATCGTCATCGCAGAAAGCTATGCACGCATTTTTTATCGCAATGCAGTTGATGGCGGATTCGTTGCACCGTTTGAAACTTCAATTCATCTGAATACAGAAGTAAAAACCGGCGATGAATTGCAGATTGATACTACAAAAGGCGCATTAAAAAACATCACACAAAATAAAGAATACCGGCTTAATCCGCTGGGCGATGTAGAAGATATTCTTCGAGCAGGCGGAATTTTTGCCTACGCACGTAACACAGGAATGTTGGAGAAAGTACAATCATGAGCAAACATCTTAATCAAACAATTGCAATCATCGGCGCGGGAAATATGGGAACATCGCTGCTACGCGGAATTCTCAACGCCAATCTTACCACAAACAATCACATTATTGTCAGCGGTACACGATTTGAAAATCTTGAACACATCGGAAAGAAATATACCGTTCAGCACACAACCAATAATGCAAAAGCTGTGCGTGGTGCCGATGTTATTATTTTGTGTGTGAAGGCATACGTCGTGGGAAAAGTGTTGGATGAAATAAAATCTTCGTTGAAAGAAAACCAGCTTCTCATTTCCATTGTTGCCGGCGTTACAATTGAATCCATTCAAAAGCGCGTTGAAAAAAATATTCCTGTTGTTCGCTGCATGCCAAACATCGCATCAACAGTCGGGCAGGGAATGACGGCGCTTGCGTTTGGAGAATTTGTAAAAGATAAGCAGCAAGAAATTGCAGTTTCAATTTTCAAAGCTGTTGGTGAAACAGTAATTGTCGGCGAGCAACATCTCGATGCTGTTACCGGATTAAGCGGCAGCGGTCCGGCATATATTTATATGGTGATCGAATCGTTGATTGATGGCGGCGTAAAGATGGGATTGCCGCGCGATATTTCGACAAAGCTTGCCATTCAAACAGTGCTCGGCTCTGCAACATTAGTGAAAGAATCGAACGTGCATCCTGCAATTTTGCGTGACCAAGTAACAACACCGGGCGGCACAACCATCAATGCTATTCACGAACTCGAATCGCACGGACTGCGTTCGATGTTGATTGATGCTGTTTCAATTGCAACGAAACGATCGAAAGAATTAAGCGAGTTAATCAACAAGTGAAAACTTATAACGAAAAAAAAATTCTTTTAGTATTAACTCTGCTTGCATTCTGTCTTGCCGGGTTGATGTATTTTTTCGGATTGCAAAAAAAAGATTATCGCGAAACAGATAGAAATATCAGCGCCAATAATTTAAAATTAGAAAAAATTTATTCCGGTTTATCTACTAATAGACGCTATTTTTTCCTCAATTACTGTAACGGAAAAATTTATATTATCGGGTTCGATATTAACCCAAACGGTGCCCACCAATCTATTGATGAATTAGATTCCGCTGGTGTGTATAAAAAATCTTTTGCAAGTAATGATAACGGCAAAGGTCAATTTGAAGTTGATGCCGATGGAATTTATAATTCCGAAGTGAATCACGGTAATCGTACATCATATATCTTTGAACGTAATTTTAACGATTCAATTTTGTATTTTTACCGATCCGATAAACAAATATTAGAAAGCCTGCGGATAGGAAAGCACACGTATATCTTGAAAATTGGGCGATCCGATGGAATGAAATATTCTTTTGTTGATGACTATAACATAGTAAACATAGAAACTGGGGTTATCAATAAAATGGAAGTGAAGCTGAAGGATTCTGCATTTTATTTACAACGATATGGTTTTTTTGTTAAAGGGAATAAAGGTATCAATTTTAAAATAGCTCGTGAAGCAGGAATGTTTTTCGCTTTCAATGATTCAGGAAAAGTTCTCTATCAAGTAGAAACGGTTGATAAATCACCACCTTTAGAAGTTGTAAAATCGCCGGACGGAGGAATTCGTCGTGCTCCTAATAGTTTTGGATTAGCAAATTTGAGTGCGATAGTACTTAGGAATTATTTACTGATTCTTGAAGTGAATACGGCTAACGGAAAAGCGGAGCCAATAATTGATGTTTATGATCAAGCAACTGGAAAGTACAAGTCAAGTTGGATTGTTCCAAAAGCAAGGGATGAAACAGCGAGAGAGATAGCAGTAATAAACGGCAATCAATTAGTTTTGTTGTATAAAACAATGATAGGTTATCTGACAATACCGGAATCATTATTATGAAAACAAAATACATATCATATATTCTGTTTTTAGTAATGGCATTTTTTTTGCTTTACGAAGGGCGTATAAAATTTTTGGAAAACGATTTTTTCTCTATGGTGGTATTTTTTATGCCATTTATTCCCACTTCTTTAATTTCTTTTTTCAAATTTTTTATTCCCTCAGTGGAAATTCTTTTAGCTGTGCTTCTGATAATTCCAACTATCAGAAAGAATGTAAACTACGGAATTTATTTTTTTACACTGGTCACAATGCTATACGGAATTCTGACGGTTACAGTCTTTAGAAATTATTCTTATCTCTGCACTCCGGAGGGTGGATGTACGCTTCAATATTCTTATTACGCAAAACACTTGCCGGCGTATGCGGTGTGCTGCGGTTTATCTTTATTAAATGTTTTTGTTATGAAGAAATCCAGTCAATCCAATGTAGATAAAGGTTAAAAAACATTTCAATGAAAAAAATTATCACAGTAATTCCCGGCGACGGAATCGGACAAGAAGTTGTTGCCGGAGCGATGCAAGTGTTAGAAACAATCTCTAAAAAATTTAATCACACCTTTGAATATAAACATGCGCTTGCCGGCGGTGCCGCACTTGATGCAACAGGAATTCCGCTTCCGCAAGAAACATTGGATACATGTTTTGCAAGCGATGCGGTTCTGCTTGGCGCAGTTGGCGGACCGAAATGGGATTCGAATCCGCAGCATTTAAAACCTGAACAAGCGTTGCTCGGTCTGCGAAAAGAATTAGGATTGTATGCCAACATTCGTCCGGCGAAAATTTATTCTGCACTCGTTGATGCATCGGCATTGAAAAAAGAAATTGTGAATGGTGTAGATATTATTGTGGTGCGCGAATTAACCGGCGGCTTGTATTTTGGAAAGCCGAGCGGATTTGAAAAGCGTAACGGCGAAGAGGTCGGATTCAACACGATGATCTATTCTGAATCCGAGGTACGACGCATCGCAAAGTCTGCATTTGAAATTGCACGAAAGCGCAAGAAAAAAGTCTGCTCGGTGGATAAAGCCAACGTACTTGAAACATCGCAGCTCTGGCGCAGGGTCGTGATAGAAATAGCAAAAGATTTTCCCGACATCGAACTTTCGCACATGTATGTTGATAATTGTTCAATGCAGCTTATCCGAAACCCAAAACAGTTTGACATTATCGTAACAGAAAATTTGTTCGGTGATATTTTGAGTGATGAAGCGGCGATGCTCACCGGTTCTATCGGCATGCTTGCTTCTGCAAGTCTCGGCGGAAAAATTGCGATGTATGAACCGGTGCATGGCAGTGCACCGGATATTGCCGGACAAAACAAAGCCAACCCGATTGCCACGATTGCTTCTGTTGCAATGATGCTGAGGTTTTCTTTTGATTTGCAAAAGGAAGCCGATACAATTGAAACTGCAATTGAAAAAGTTTTAAATGATAATTATCGCACCGGTGATATTTACACTGAAGGAATGACACTGCTCGGCACAAAAGAGATGACACAGGTAATTTGCGAGAGATTGTAAAATACAATTTAGGAGATAGTGTATGAGTAAATACGAAGTAATCATTTATTGGAGCGATGAGGATGCTGCGTTTATCGCTGAAGTTTCGGAGCTTCCCGGTTGTATGGCTGATGGAAAAACATATCAGGAAGCATTGGCAAATGCTGAACTCATTATCCAGGAATGGATTGAAACAGCAAAAGAAATTGGCAAAGAAATTCCGGTTCCCAAAGGTAAATTGATGTTTGCATGATTATTTCCTGTTCAAATTTTCTTCTTCGTCCTTGGCGCGAAGGTGACGAATTTTCTCTTGCAGAACATGCGAACAATAGAAAAATTTGGTTGAATGTTCGAGATAGATTTCCGCATCCGTACTCATTTGATAATGCAGTGCAATGGATTCAGAAAGCAAAACATTCGAAAACAGATTTTGCAATAGAGTATGAAGGAAACGCCGTTGGTGCAATTGGTTTAATATTGAAAGAAGATGTGCATCGGCATAGCGCTGAAATTGGTTATTGGCTCGGTGAACGCTATTGGAATAAAAAAATAATGTCTGAAGCTGTTCGTGCAATTACTGAGTATGCATTTTCAAATTTTGATGTGTGCAGAGTGTATGCCGGGCTTTTTGAATACAATGATGCTTCTGCAAAAGTGTTAGAAAAAAATGGTTACACACTTGAAGCACGATTACAGAAAGCCATTTCGAAAGAAGGAACAACGTACGACGAATTGATGTATGCAAAAATAAAATAAAGAAGAAAAATTATGTTAACGATGAAATTTGGCGGAACCTCGGTTGGAGATGTTCCGCGATTACAAGAAGTTGTTTCAATTGTAAAAACTTTTTTACATGAAAAGCCTGTTGTTGTCGCCTCGGCAATGAGCGGTGTAACAAATTTACTGCTCGATTCTGCGCAGCTTGCCTTGCAGCGAAAGAATGAACAAGTACAAGTGAATCTCAAAACAGTGCACGAAAAACATTTGGCAATCGTGCAAGCGTTTATAAAAGATGACGGACGTCGGGCGCAACTTATCAAACAGCAACAAGCATTACTTGATGAACTTGCAAATATTTATCACGGCGTTGCATTGTTGAAAGAACTTTCGTTGCGGTCGCTCGATGCTATTGCCTCGTTCGGTGAAATTCTTTCGTGCAATCAAATCGCTGCTATTTTGAATGAAAGCGGTGTGCCGTCAAAATTTATTGATGCGCGTACAATTATTCTTACCGATAACAATTTTAGCGAAGCGGTGGTTGATTTTAAAGTGAGCAATCCATCAATCAGAAGTGCGATTGTTCCGTTGGTAGAACAAAATATTGTTCCTGTTGTTACCGGATTTATTGCAAGCACGGAAGATGGATTGACAACAACAATCGGACGGAGCGGTTCGGATTACACCGGCTCCATTGTTGGCGCGGCAATTGATTCAACAGAAATCTGGATTTGGACAGATGTTGATGGTGTGATGAGTGCAGATCCGCGCCATGTGCAAGGTGCAAAAGTACTTTCAGAAATTTCGTATCGTGAAGCGGCGGAAATGAGTTACTTCGGCGCGAAAGTTATTCATCCGAAAACAATGGTGCCGGCAATCGAAAAAAATATTCCGATCAGAATTAAAAATACTTTTAATCCGGCGTATCCCGGAACACTTATTTCAACAACAACACAGACAACAGAAAATGTAGTAAAAACCGTAACGTCAATTAATAATTTAAGTATCATTTCAATTGATGGAAACGGTATGGTTGGTGTGCCGGGAATTTCTGCAAGAATATTTTCTTCGCTTGCTCGCGTACAAGTAAATGTGATGATGATTTCTCAGGCATCATCCGAACATAGCGTCTGCTTTGTTGTGCCGCAAAAAGAAAGTGCGCGTGCGCTCAAAGAACTCCGCAATGAATTTGAAATTGATATTGCGCGAAAAATTATTGACGATGTTTCCGTACACGAACCTGTTTCTATTGTTGCCGTGGTTGGCGAAGGAATGAAAGGAAAGTGGGGCATTGCCGGAAAAACATTTGACGCTGCAGCACACGCGCACGTAAATATTGTTGCCATTGCACAAGGTTCTTCTGAATTAAATATTTCTTTTGTTGTTGAACAAGCTGATGCAAAAAAAGCTGTGCAAGCGGTACATGATGCGTTCTATCTATAAAAAAATTATCGGTACACTTCTTTTCGGTGAGCAATTCTTATGATAACGACGAGCAGCGCATTATCTTGAATAGAATAAATAATACGATACATTCCAACATGAATTCGATAAAACGCTGAATCTTTTAATTTTTTGCAACCGGTTGGGCGCAATGCTGTCAACTTAAGGGAACACTTCGACTCCGTTCCGACAGTCATGCTGAGCGAATCCTGTTTTTTAGGATGAGTCGAAGCACTGTCGGAAAGTCGCTCAGTGTGACTATTTGCTAAGTTGACAGCATTGCGGTTGGGCGTGGGTTAGTGGAAAAATCGTGTATTGTTTGAGCTATTGTTGTTCGATAATCCGAAGGAATCAATCGAAGATTTTTGTCTGCTGCTTTAAGAATTTCGATCTTATACATAATTTTTTATTTCAAACGGAATTCTTTCAGCGTCGGTTTTGATTGCTTCTTTAGCTAATGTAAGATCAAGTTCATCCTCAAGTTCTTCAAGACGATTTTTGTATTCTTGAAGAGTTTGTTGGAGTTGTTCGTATTCTTCAAAAGGAACAACGACAGCTTTTTTTTGATTTGATTCATCAACAATATATGTATTCATAATTTTCTTCTCGTTTCTCCTAAATGATACTAAACAAGAAAACGAGAGTCAATAAGCAGGGCACTATGGAGCGTACTACAGAAAAATATCAACAATTGTCTTATTCGTTGTATGATACTCTTGAAGTATTTGCAATGAGACGAGAATGATGCACAATTCTCTATCGGTCAGGAAATGAAGAGAACCACATTGAAGGAAAAAAATTGTTGATCTCTTTTCAAACAAGTGTGCAGAATTTTTACATTTAGAAAACAATATTGTCATTCGTCTTGATGATCTTATCTCGGTGAATGGCGTAGAAATGAAAAGCGTGTGTTACTATGATCTCTCTCTTAAAAAGTATTCACTCTGGTAAAGAATATCCATTAGATGAAGTTCGATTTACATCAGACAACGGCGAGCTTCTTGATGTGGTTCATGATTTTGATGCGATTCGACAACAATATAAAATTTCAAAAGAATATTTTTTCAAAAAAAGAGCATTGCTGAACGGACAGCCAAGCGGCGGTGTGTGGCATTTCAAAGAATTGATCTTGCCCGAGATCCATGACGACAATATCGTATCGAAACAAGAAGGCAACACGCGATTGTATTGCAGCAAAAAAATTTCTGCGTGGCTCGGACTTTCAAAAGAAAAATTTTTTCTGAAACATGAAGGCGAGAATCCGACAGGTTCATTCAAAGATCGCGGAATGACGGTTGCAATCACACAAGCAAAAGCGTTAAAACAAAAAGCAGTTACATGCGCTTCAACAGGAAATACATCGGCATCGCTCGCAGCATACGCATCGGAAGCTGAATTGACCGGCATCGTGTTAATTCCGAAAGGTAATGTGGCAATCGGGAAAATTTCGCAAGCGCTGGCGTACGGAACAAAGACACTTGTTGTGAATGGCGACTTTGATGATTGCATGCGATTGATTCGTGAAGCGCAAGAAAAATTGCAAGCGTACCCGCTTAATTCAATTAATCCGTTCCGCATCGAAGGTCAAAAAACAATTATGTGGGAAATATTGATGCAACTTAACTGGCAAGTGCCGGATTGGTTTGTATTTCCCGGCGGCAATCTTGGCAATACGAGTGCGTTCGGCAAAGCGTTACACGAAGCAAAGCAACTCGGCTTGATAGATCGAATGCCTCGCTTCGCTGTGATTCAAGCGGAAGGTGCAAGTCCGTTTTACAAAGCATTCAAAAATAATTTTGCTGAATTGAAAAAACAAAAAGCCGAAACGATTGCCACTGCAATTAAAATCGGTGATCCGGTAAATTATACAAAAGCAGTGCGCTCGTTGAAGTGGACGAATGGAATTGTTGAAAGCGTCAGCGACGAAGAAATTCTTGAAGCGAAAGCGCATGTTGATGCTGCGGGAATCGGTGCAGAACCGGCATCGTGTGCAACTGTTGCCGGAATTAAAAAATTGATGGCACGCGGCGAAATCAAATCCAACGAAACGGTTGTTGGATTGTTGACCGGCAATATTTTAAAAGACCCGCAGTGCATTGTTGATTATCATTTCGAAAAAAAATCTCTGCATGCAAATCCGCCGCATGATATTGAAGCCACTATTGATGATGTGAAACGATTTTTGTAATACACCGCAAAGACGCTATGGCGCAAAGAGTGTATGTCAAAAAAAGAACTCGACAAACTGTAAGCTATCTCAAAAATCCTAAATCATTGTCATTGCGAGCCGTTTTTTTGGCGAAGCAATCTCGTTTTTCTCTTAAACTTTGGAGATTGCTTCGGTCGCTGCGCTCCCTCGCAATGACCGTTTATTTTTGAGATAGCTTCTAATCAATTTTAATGTTCCACTATTGAAAAATGGTTTCAAACGATTTGTACATAACTTTTAGATTCTTTGCGTCTTAGCGCCTTTGCGGTAAAATAAATTATGACGATAAAAGTCCCGTGCTCTACTTCAAACCTCGGTCCCGGTTTTGATACACTCGGTCTCGCACTCAATCGATATCTTTTTCTCGATGTCATTCTGAGCGAAGCGAAGAATCCAAACATAGATTCTTCGGTCGCTACGCTCCCTCAGAATGACAAGATGAAAACAATAATTACCGTTGAAGGAAATGGAAAAAACCATATCGCAATTGATGAAACAAATCTTGTGTATCAAAGCATGTGTGAGTTTGCAACGCATGTCGGAAAAAAACTTCCCATGTTCCATCTGCACATTAACAATGAAATTCCTGCATACGGCGGACTTGGTGGAAGCGGCGCTGCTATTGCTGGCGGAGTGTTTCTTGCAAATGAATTGTTGCACACAAATCTTTCGCGTAACGAGATGCTTGATGTTGCCGTGAAGATTGAAGGACATCCCGACAATGTTTCTGCAGCGATGATGGGCGGATTAACAATTAATTGTTTCGAAAAAACAAATGGTAGAACGCTGCACTGCCGCAGTGTAAAAATTGCCGCGCCGCTTTCCATTGTTGCATGCAGTCCTCACTTTCAAGTTCTTACCAAGCAAGCCCGCCAAATTCTTCCGAAAAAATTACCGTTGAAAGACGCAGTAACAAATATCGAAAACGCAGCATCGCTTGTTGCGGCATTGATGAGCGGTGATGTTGAAGCGCTGCGCTATACAACCGAAGACCGTCTGCACGAACAATATCGCGCAACACTCATTCCTGGATTTGAAGATGTGAAGAAAGCCGCGCTCGATGCCGGCGCATTGTCATTCAATATTAGCGGCGCAGGTCCAACGGTTTTTTCCTTCACAACAAAAAATGAAACAGAGATTAGCAATGCAATGGTAACGGCGTTTGCGAAACATGGAAAAGAAGCGACGTTTGAAATTATGCATATCGAAAATGACGGTGCGTGTTTAATATAGAAGAATCTTAATTTTTTTTTCTGTAGTTTCAATTCATTCATTCACTTTATTATGGGAAATTTTATGAAACGATTCTCGATCTTCTTGCTTATTTTAGCTGCGTTTGTTTTACAAGCACAATCACCTTTCTCGCCGTATCAAACACGCAATGATTTTCAACTCACTTCACCAGGTGCAATGAAGTTTGGATTATATGGCAATGATAATCCTGCAATGCTTTCTCATCTTCATGAACCTGATTTATTTTTTACTTGGTCGGATGCTGCTCCTTCGAAATGGGATAATCCAAATCATTGGGGATTGTTTGCGAGTATTCCGAATTTTGGATTTGGCATTCTTCAAGATAAAATATCCGGACACTCTGTAACTGACTATCGTTTTTCTTTATCAACAGGAAACAGAACATTAAGCACCGGTATTTCGTACCAGTGGACAAAAACTGACAATGCTGTTTTAGAAAAATCGAGCTTTGCAACATTGGGCGCATTGTATCGTCCCTCAGAATTTCTTTCCGGCGGTGTAACGTATTCTTCTACATTTTCTACTAATGGATGGGAGACTGTTGGTGAACTTGATGGTCGTCCATTTGGAAATGAATTGCTGACAGTGTTTGGTGAATATGGATTATATCGAACACCAATTACAAACAAAGATATGTGGAGTGCCGGCGTTGCAGTTGAAGTGGTATCAGGTATTCGCATTACTGGACGATATTTTGACAATAAATCGTTTACACTTGGTTTGCAACTAAGTGCAGGAAATTTGGGAATAGAAACACAATCGCGCTATGATAACAATCAGAAATATGCCAACAACACGTACGGGATTCGTGTAGGTGCGTACGACCGGAATATTTTCGATACATATTTTCCGAAAAAAAATAAATTTGTCAATGTAAATCTTAAAGGCACAGTTGGGTACCAGCGATTTATGTATTTTGATAACACACATGTTCTTTCAAATATTTTAGAGATGATCGCTTCAGCAAAGAACGATCCTTCGGTTGCAGGTATTGCAATCAATACTTCTGGAATGGCTGCGGATAAAGAAAAGTTGTGGGAGTTACGCACAAGTTTAAAAGAATTTAAATTCACAGGAAAAAAAGTTTTTATTTTTATTGACCGTGTTGGAATTGATGGATACCATTTTGCATCGGTTGCCGATAAAATTATTATTGATCCGTATGGCATAGTTGCCATTGAAGGATATGCCATGGGAAGAACATTCCTGAAAGGAACGTTGGAAAAAATTGGCGTGGGGTACGATGAATTCAGATTCTTTAAATACAAATCTGCAGCGGAAAGTTTTTCGCGCGAAAAAATGTCTGATGCAGATCGTGAGCAACGGCAAAAACTTGTTGATGATTGGTATCTGATTGCAAAAAATGATATTTGCGAAGCGCGCCATCTTTCATCGGCACAATTTGATACGCTTGTAAATCAAGAAATGACTTTCATGTCGCAACAAGCTGTTGTAAAAGGATTGGTTGATACAATTGGTCGTTGGGAAACAGTAGAGGAGCTTGTAAAAAAGGAAGCACAGAGTACCGGAACATTTATTTCGCCATCATCTTTAACTAAGTATCATACACCAACTGATAATCGTTGGAGTGAACCGCCAAGCATTGCAGTGATTTATGCGTTGGGCGCGTGCGCCATGGATGAAGGTATTACGGCTCGAAGTCTTGTGCATACTGTAACCGCCGCCGTCAACGACCCTAACATAAAAGGAATTGTTCTTCGTGTCGATTCTCCCGGTGGAGATCCGATGGCTTCTGATTACATCGCTGAAGCATTAAAGAAAGTAAAAGGAAAAAAACCTATTATCGTTTCGCAAGGATATGTTGCAGCATCTGGTGGATATTGGTTGTCAATGTATGCAGATACAATAGTTGCCGCGCCGAATACGATTACCGGTTCTGTCGGAGTTATTGGCGGATGGTTTTACAATAAAGGAATGAAAGAATATCTTGGCATGTCAACCGATCTCGTTAAAGCTGGTGCACATGCCGATCTTGGATTTGGATTTTCTTTTCCTTTACTCGGCTTTGGTCTTCCTGACCGCAATGTAACAGCAGAAGAACGTGCACGCATCGAAATGTTAATAAAAGATTTGTATAAAGATTTCGTTGGGAAAGTTGCAACGGGAAGAAAAAAATCTTTTTCTGCTGTTGATTCTATTGCGCAAGGAAGAGTGTGGAGCGGTATTGATGGAAAACAAAACGGACTTGTTGATGTGCTCGGTGGATTAGAAACCGCAATTGCTATTGCAAAAGAGAAAGCCGGTATCGCAAAAAATCAGGAAGTAACGATTATTGAAATGCCGAAAAAAGGATTATTCGATACTAACCAATTAATGCCAAAATTGATTGGAATAGAAACAACTATCGCCAGCGATCCCACTATTGATATGATTAAATTTCGATTGAAACACAATGGTGAACCTCTGCCAATGCTTCCGCTTGGCGATATGGAAATAAAATAAACGTACCTGAACATAATCAAAATGCAATTCTCAACGCGAGCAATACGGCTCGCGTTTTTTTATTCAGAATGAACTTTTTGATTTTCCATTCTGTTTTCTTCATATTAGAAGAAAATAACTTCAACACTTTTTCGTTATGGTAAAAACATTTCAGGCGATACTTCTTGTAACATTTTTTGTTTGCTCATTCGTTGTGTCATCATGCGGCTCTAAAGGTAAAGATGCCGGCGCTCAATCAGCAGCACAAACCGGAACAATGCAAGTGAACGGTGTTGTGGTTCAACCACAGCAGTTAGGTAATATCGTTCGCTCTTCGGGAACGGTGCTTCCGTCGGAATCCGTTGATTTGGTTGCCGAAGCGGCAGGGCGAATAGAAAAAATTTTCTTTAAAGAAGGGACGCATGTCAACAAAAATGATCTCTTGGTGAAAATCAATGATGACGATTTGCGGGCACAACTGAAAAAATACGAACTGCAAATTCAACTTGCAGCGGAACAAGAAAAACGGCAGAAGCAATTATTCGATATCAGCGGCATCAGCAAAGAACAGTACGATATTGCACTGAATCAGGTAAACACATTAAAAGCTGACCGCGAAAATTTAGCAGCGTCCATTCGTAAAAGAGAAATTCGCGCGCCGTTCGATGGAAGAATTGGATTGCGTTATGTGAGCGAAGGGGGATATGTTTCGCAGACAACGCGCATCGCCTCAATTCAAAAAATTAATCCGTTGAAAATAGATTTTGCAATTCCTGAAAAATACGCTGCGGAAGTTTCTGTCGGCGACTCTGTGCAATTCAGCAGCGAAGAAGCGGATTTGAAATTCACCGGAACATTGTACGCCATCGAACCAAAGATCGATCCTGCCACACGCACTTTGCAATTGCGGGCGTTATGCAGTAATACATTGGAAAAAGTTTTTCCCGGCGCGTTTGTACATATCGAACTTCAACTAAAAAATATTTCCAACGCACTCATGGTCCCGACGCAGGCAGTAATTCCTGTTCTGAAAGGACAAACAATGTTAGTGCGCAGGAATGGTGTTGTGGTTTCTCTTCCGATAAAAACCGGAATTCGTACTGCATCAGCAGTGCAAATTGTAAACGGACTTTCTGCAGGCGATACAGTTATTACAACGGGACTAATGCAATTGCGTCCGGGAATGCCGGTGAATGTGGTTGTGAAATAATAAAAAGAGATTACCACGAAGGCACAAAGGCACGAAGAAAACAAATAATAATAGGGCATCTCTAAAAACTCAAAAAGAATTGTCATTGCGAGCCGTTCTTTAGCGAAGCAATCTCGTTTTTTCTTTTTAATTGAAAGATTGCTTCGGTCGCTTCGCTCCCTCGCAATGACGACGATGTTTTTAGAGATGCCCAATAAATATTCCAAAGGAATCTGGCGAAGTCCCGAAGGGATCCCTTTGGGATTAGCGACTTTGCGGTAAAACAAATTATTCAATAAATGAGTTTAGCTTCCGTTAGTATAAAACGCCCTGTGCTTGCAATTGTGATGTCGCTTGCGATTGTGTTATTCGGCGCCATCGGTTTTAATTTTCTTGGTGTCCGCGAGTATCCCGCGATTGATCCTCCCATCATTACTGTGCGCACAAGTTATGCAGGCGCAAATGCAAATGTCATCGAAACACAAATTACCGAGCCGCTAGAGAAAGCAATTAACGGTATCGCCGGTGTCCGCAATATTTCTTCGAGCAGCAGTCAGGGTGTTAGCAGCATTACTGTTGAATTTAATCTCGATGCAAATCTTGAAGCGGCGGCGAATGATGTGCGCGATAAAGTCTCCGGAGCGACGCGCCAGCTTCCGCAAGATATTGATGCGCCGCCGGTGGTTACAAAAAGCGATGCGAACTCCGATGCAATCATTTCTCTCACCATTCAGAGTAATACAAAAAATCATCTTGAGTTGAGCGACTTCGCAGAAAATGTGATTGCGCAAAATCTGCAAACAATTCCCGGCGTCAGTTCAACACAAATCTGGGGACAGAAGCGTTATGCGATGCGTCTGTGGATGAATCCGGCAAAACTTTCTGCGTACGGTTTAACGACGCTTGACGTGAAGAGTGCGCTGAACAAAGAAAGCGTCGAGCTTCCTTCAGGAAAAATTTCCGGCAATCAAACCGAACTGATTGTAAATACAAAAGGGCGTTTAAAAACCGTTGACGATTTTAATAATCTCATCGTGAAATCCGATGGAACAAACATCGTGCGCTTCAGCGATATTGGCTACGCAAATCTCGGTCCCGAAAACGAAGAAACAATTCTGAAACAATCCGGCTCGCCGATGGTCGCCGTTGCGCTTGTGCCGCAGCCGGGAAGCAACTACATAGAAATAGCCGACGAATTTTATAAACGACTCGAGCAAATCAAAAAAGATTTACCGGCGGATTTTAAACTCGATATTGCGCTCGACAACACACGGTTCATCAAACAATCGGTGAGCGAAGTACAAGAAACAATTTTTATAGCGGTGCTGCTTGTCATTCTTATCATTTATGTGTTCTTCCGCGATTGGCTCATCGCATTCCGCCCGCTCATTGATATTCCTGTTTCGTTGATCGGCGCGTTCTTCATTATGTATGTGATGGGATTTTCCATCAATGTGCTGACACTGCTCGCCATTGTTCTTGCAACAGGGCTTGTGGTTGATGACGGTATTGTTGTTACAGAAAATATTTTCAAAAAAGTTGAAGGCGGTATGTTGCCGATGGAAGCCGCGTTCGCCGGTTCAAAAGAAATTTTCTTTGCTGTCATTTCAACTTCCATTACACTTGCCGCAGTATTTCTTCCCGTAATTTTTTTGCAAGGATTTGTCGGCAGATTGTTTCGCGAGTTCGGCGTGGTGATTGCCGGCGCGGTACTTATTTCCGCGTTCGTTTCTCTTTCGCTGACACCGATGCTCAACGCGCGGCTCATTCGAAAAAAAAATAAGCACAGCCGTTTCTACGAAATAACTGAACCGTACTTTGTGAAGATGAATTCGTTCTATGAAAATCTTCTTGCAAAATTTATGAGGCATCGCTGGGTTGCAACGGCAATTATTGCTGCATCACTTATTTTTATTGTGCTCATCGGTGCGATATTACAATCCGAACTTGCGCCGCTTGATGATCGAGGTTTTTTACGGTTAAATATTACAGCACCGGAAGGTGCGTCGTTTGAATACACCGATACATTTATGGATCGTGTAACCGGATTTGTCAACGATTCAATTCCTGAAAAACGTTTTTGCTTAAGCGTAACAGCGCCGGGTTTCAGCGGCACCGGCGCGGTGAATACCGGCACCATGCGATTGATGCTGAAAAATATTTCTGAACGCACCCGCTCGCAGCAAGAACTTGCAGAGTATCTGACGAAGAAAACACGCGGCATGACCGAAGCGCGCGTATTCGTTTTTCAAGAACAAACAGTTTCTGCCGGCGGCGGAGGTGCACGCGGAGGATTTCCCGTGCAGTATGTTTTGCAGAATCAAGACTTTGAAAAAATCCGCACATCGCTTCCGCTGTTTATGGATGAAGTTAATAAAAGCAATGTGTTTCAAGGCGCGGATGTGAATTTAAAATTCAATAAACCACAAATTGATATCTCCATTGAACGCGACCGTGCGCGGAGTCTTGGCGTTTCCGTTCTTGATATTGCGCAGACATTGCAACTCGCATTCAGCGGGCAGCGGTTTTCATATTTTGAAATGAATGGATTTCAATATCAGGTCATCGGACAAGTGAATCGCGCAGATCGTGATGAGCCGCTTGATCTGACATCGTTGTATGTGCGTAACAATCAAGGGCAGTTGATTCAGTTGGATAATCTTGTTGTGTTGAAAGAACAGAGTGCGCCGCCGCAATTGTATCACTTCAATCGCTTCAAAGCGGCAACCGTTTCTGCCGGACTTGCACCGGGAAAAACAATTGGCGACGGCATTGCTGAGATGGATCGCATAGGAAAAAAAATATTGGATGATTCATTCACCAGAGCGCTCAGCGGTCCATCGCGCGATTATGCGGAAAGTTCTTCCAACATTTTGTTCGCGTTCATTCTCGCACTTGTCTTAATTTATCTTGTGCTCGCCGCGCAGTTCGAAAGTTTTATTGATCCGTTTACGATTATGCTTACCGTTCCGCTTGCACTCGCAGGCGCGTTGCTTTCACTGTGGCTCGCCGGCAAAACGCTGAACATCTTTAGCGAGATCGGCATCATCATGCTTATCGGATTGGTAACGAAGAATGGAATTTTGATCGTCGAGTTTGCGAATCAGCAAAAAGAAAAAGGATTGAAATTACTTGAAGCAGTGCAAGTTGCCGCAGCCGCACGCTTCCGTCCGATTTTGATGACGAGTCTCGCGACAATTCTCGGTGCGCTGCCAATTGCGCTCGCACTCGGCGGCAGTGCAAAGAGCCGCGTTTCGATGGGCATTGTTGTTATCGGCGGATTATTTTTCTCGCTCGTGCTGACGCTGTTTGTTATTCCGGCGATGTACACGTTTTTTTCGAAGGAGATTATAAAGGATGAGGGATGAAGGATGAGGGATGAGGTATGAGGGATGAAGTATGGAGGATGAAACGTTTCTTTTTTGTATTGATTCTCACACATTGTTATACTACTTTTGGAACATACATTGTAGGAGATAATTAACTGAACATTAAAAAATGGTTGCTCGAAAGTTACTTTTTAAGGAGCAACAAAATAACAGCAACACTATGATATAAAAAAATATACACGCAGTTCTCTGCGATGTTCTCATTTGAAAACTGGCAGTTTTTAATTGGGTAAGAACAAGCGAGAAGGCTGCGTCCAGCGATGGACGCGCTTTTCACAAAGTGATGGCTTCGCCACTTATGTCTTTGTGATTGGGTACGCCAGTACCTCTAAGAAGGACGTAACGGAAGTTGCGTCCTTTTGTTTTTTAAACTATTGACAGACAAACTTCGACATTTCATATAGAGGAGGATTTTCCAATGGTACAAAAAAATATCCTGCTAATATCTTTCGTAAGTATTTTAATTTTGGCATCCCTTTCCTGTAAAGCAAAACCGGTAGAAACGCCGTTAGTTGAAACAAAGATTACGGGACGCATTTCTGAAAAATTATCAAACAATCCTATTGTTGGTTCGCTTGTTTCAACTCAACCTGCTACGTCATCCGTTACAACAGATGCAAATGGAAATTATACAATCACCAATGCCACAACAGGACAGTATGTTGTTACTGCAAGCAAAGAAGGGTATAAACAAAGTTCTACTTCGGTAAATATAAAAGAAGGACAAACATCTTCGGCAGATATACAATTGGAACAACTTACTCCTGCTTTATCCGTTTCCGCTGCACAATTAAATTTTGGTACCTCGCAAACGATAATCAATTTTACGATCACAAATTCGACGGCTTATGGAACGTTACAATGGTCGATAACTAATAACGCAAACTGGATTTCTTTAAGTAACACATCTGGAACAATAACGTCCGCAAGTCAACAAATCACGGTAACCATAAATCGCGCAGGATTAGATTTTGGAAATTACAATTCCATACTGACAATCAGTTCGAACGGTGGAAATAAAGATATTACCGTTTCAATGACAGTACAAAATCCAAACGTACCGCAATTAACTGTCAATCCATTACTATTGTCTTTTGGTGAAACTAATAATACTCTGAAATTTGCAATCACAAACACCGGCACAGGAAAGTTGACTTGGAGCGCATCATCACTTCAACAATGGATAGGAATATCTCCGCAAACTGATTCAATAAAATTGGAGACAGATTCGGTTTCTGTGCAGATCAACAAAAGCGGATTAACTTCAGGCGATTACGCCGGACAGATCACTATTTCATCCAACGCAGGAAATCAAACGGTGAATGTTCAAATGCGTGTTCCTTCGCTGCCGACCCTTTTCGTTTCTACAAATCAATTGGATTACGGTAGTACGCTCAATAATCTTACATTTACAATTTCAAATATTGGAAGCGGAATATTGAACTGGAGTATTTCATCAAACCAAAGTTGGTTGACAGTAAATCCGTTTAACGGAACAGGTCAATCTACCATTAATGTTTATGTGAATCGTTCAGGAATTAGTTCCGGTAATTATTCTGGAGTGTTGACTGTAAGTTCCAACGGAGGAAATACCAATGTAAATGTTAATATGTCAGTTGCTTCGGCAAACAATCCGACCGCAGTAACGCTGAATGCGCCGACAAACATTACAACAAGTTCGGTTGATTTGAGTTGGACACAAAATAACGATGCAGACTTTAAGCAATATGAAATTTACAAATCAACAACGGCAGGATTTACGCCAAGTTCTTCTACGCTGGTGCAGACGATAACAAATAAAAGTACAACGAGCGCAACTGTTTCTGGATTAACAGCCGGAACAACATATTATTTTAAGGTTCGTGTGGTGAATTTAAATAATTTGTTTAGTGATTCGAATGAGAAGAATGTTAATACAAAATCATCGTCCGATATAGTTTTTCAAGACTCTTTTAATGATACCACTTCTCAAAAAAATTGGAAACATACTACTGATTATCGAGGTGGTGGGAAATTTGAAGTAAAGAACGGTCAGTTTGTTCGTACACAAGTTGGACATGTATTTTACTATAATGATAATTTTAAGGCAGGTACAGGAACATATACTTTTAAAGCACAAGGTCGTTGGGTCTTTTTTTGGCGTGGAACAACTGAAAGTTCGTCATCAGGGAAAGCTATTTTTATACAAAATGAAGATGGCACTTTGTTTTATAAGGAAGTGAATTGGTCAGGGTTTGTTTATGGGTACCACAATAACAGCACTTCCAGACAAGAATCCAGTTTTATTGGGAGTTATCTTACCGACAACTTAAATACAATTAAAATTGAAGATACAAACGGAGATGTTAAAATATATGTGAATGATGTTCTCAAACAGAATATTACTATTAGTAAAGATTTCTTAAATACGGGATATATTGAAATAGGAGTCAACCATCAATCAGAACCAACCGTATTTGATGATATCGTCATTACAAAATAAATATGAACTTTATTATTCATCTTAAATATCTGAAGTTACGCAGGAAATATTTTTTTAAGATGAGATGTCTGATCCACCAAATAAATGTAGGCACGGATGGAAATCCGTGCCATGTATGTAAGTGTGGAACGGTCTTCCGACTGTTCCTACATCTGTTTTGCGTAACTTCAGTTAAATATTATTTATTTTCACTTTTCATATTTTCATTCTCATTAGCTGGAGAACGCCCGCAATGGATTGCAGAAACTCCATTTGGCTATGTAAACGATTTTTACGTTGGCGTTGGGAGAAGTTCAGTTTCAGAATCTGAAGCGCGAAACGTTTTTATTTTGTTCCCAACATCCTCGTCACACAGTCTGAGAATTTTGGAGCGAGATGAAAAACAACTCCCGAAGGGAAGGTGACGAAGTGCTCTGCCGAAGGCATCCCTTCGGGACTTTGGAGGTTTGCGTTTTGAAAGGAACGAGATAAAAACTATTACTTGAGTAGGAACGGTCGAATCTGTCCGCCGTGTTTTTGGCGGAAGACCGTTCCTAACTTACATTCTTGGCGCGGATTTTTCCCAAAGGGATTCCTTTGGAACATCCGTGCCTACATTTGTTTGTTGAAATAAAAATATTGTCGTAGGAAATTATTTGTGTAACTGCTCGATTGTAGAAATGCCCAACATTTTTACATTTAATTATTTTGAAATAACGTATGCGTTTCGTTTTTCAAATGCGGCGAGCTGTTTGCGAAATGATGGCAGGTATTCTTTAATGCTTTCAATTGTGCTGGAAGGCGAATCAATAACAACGACTATTAGATTATACTTGCCTATGTTTTGTTGATGCACAAGGTTTTTATCAATGGTTAACAGCAGATCAAAATGTTCTTCCACTGCTTTGGTCATGAGTTGCCCGTTGCGAAGTCCGTTCCACTTCTGTTGTATAACTGTAAAAACATCGTGATCGTTAAGAAGTGGTAACAGGCGTTTTGTAACACATTCATCGAGCAAAATTTTCATTCAAGAGTTCTGTAGAAGTGTTGAGAAGTTTCTCCGAAAGTTCGAGTATGCTAATTACCTGTTGCTTTGAAACACTTTCAAAATCTGTTAAAAAGTTTTCAATAGTTTCTCCGGCTTCAAGGTAATCAAACAAATTTTTAATCGGAACACGCGTACCATTAAAGACAGGAGTTCCGCCTAAAATTTCGGAGTCGATATTAATTATTTTGCTGTTCATACATAATTATAATTTTTCAAATATAAATCGTTGATAAAATATACCACCTGCTTATGAAAGATGCAAAAATGAAACGATCTATTATGTGTTGTCTTTTTGCTTCTGAACGCCCTTGTCACGAAGTCTGAAATTTGAAAGCGAGATGAAAAACAACTCCCGAAGGGATGGCTTTGCCACCTTCCAGTGTTTATGAAAATAACTATGAGACAATCAATAATTTCACAACTGCGCCAGAGGCTCATCAGCCTCTGGCTGAAACAATTCAAACAAACGCTGGAAGGCACGAAGTGCTCTGCCGAAGGCATCCCTTCGGGACTTTGGAGGTTTGCGTTTTTGAAAGGAAGCGAGATAAAAACTAAAGATATTATTTGCGCAATTGTTCTACAAAAGAAATGCGTTGAAGTGTTGGAATGGAATCGAAATCAGAATCAAAAATGAGTAAGCGGGTAATGTTATTTTCTTGAAGAAAGAAAACAATGAGAGCATCTGTAAAACTTAGCACACCATTGCTAAAGATAATTTTTTCAACGATCTGTTTAAAATGAGCAGTCAATAAAACCGAAGTATGTTGAATACCCATCAGCGAGATAGTTGCAGAAACAGTGCTTAAACGTTCTTGAAGTAGATGACTGCGTTTCTTTTGTAACAAACGACGTGTAACAACCGAAATCGTTTCATTGACAACGCAATCTAAAATTATTGGTCGCAATTGTTGGTGTTTATATTCGATGTGCAATTCTTTGGCTCGTCCATGAAATATATCTGTTTCATCAAATAGCGAGACTAAAAAACTACTATCAACGAGAATGTTATTTGTCATACAACGCTTTCTTGTCTTTAACTGAATCACCGCCAAGACTAACAATTCCTATAAGCGGTTCAAGTTCTTTTGCAGATATAGAACGGAGTTCATTTTCTTTATTTGCTTCATCTAAAAAAAGAACGACAACATCCCGATCTTTCGTAGATAGTTGTTTTGGCGGTTGTTCCAAAAGTTGCACAGTTCCGTTGCTGTATTTTGCTTTGTATGCGTTCATGATGTATTCCTTTTTTTAAAATATACTATTCTGGTTACCGAGATGCAAAAAATCAAATATCTGTTTCTGTTTTGCTCTGTATGTGCAATATCTCTCACTGCATCCGAACGCCCTCGCTGGATTGCAGAAACTCCATCCGGCTACATTCACGATTTTTACGTTGGCGTTGGGAGAAGTTCAGCTTCAGAATCCGAAGCGCGAAACGTTGCGCTTGCTGATGCGTTGCATCGAATTGTACAAAGCGGAACAATCATGTTGCAGTCAAGCCAAGTGATTAAAACTCAATCAATAGAAAAATTTAAAGACGGACAGTCTCTCAGTGTAGATGCAATTGATAATGTTGTGAATGATATACGCATTATCGGTGAATCGAAAACAGTAAAAGGATTGCACGAAGAAGAATATTACACAGAAGAACATGATGGAATGTTTACCGTGTGGTCGCTTGTAAAGATTCCAAAGAAAAATCCGAAGCTGTACGAAACGCCGTCAAAATTTTCTCCGGTGTGGCGTTCTGTACTTCTGCCAAGCTGGGGACAGTTTTACAAAGGTGAATCAACAAAAGGATATTTTATTGCAGGCGGAACAGCAATTCTTGTTTCGTCAGGATTTATTTTTTCCAATCTAAAAATTACCGCCGAAAGCGATGCCAAAAATTCTCGCACGCAAGTATTAAGAGATTACTACAACGACCAATCAAACACATACAATAATATCAGTCTTGCTTGTTTTATTGCTGTTGCCGCAGTGTACGTGTACAATGTTGTTGATGCAGTAACCACGGAAGGTGAGAAAGTGTATGTGCTTCATCCGCGAGATCAGAGACAAGAATATATTGTGGCGCTTTACGCCACCACGTACAGCGTGGCAGAGAAACCGATGTTGATGCAACCATCACCATTGGTTTCGGTAAAGATTGAATTTTAAATAGATAGAGTTTTCTGAAAACAACGAAAGTCATTGCGAGACGTTTTTCGTTGAAGTTCCGCTGTACGGAATCCCGTAAAGCGGGACAATCTTGTTTTACTTATTTGAGAAGATTGCTTCGTCTCCGCCTGCGGCGGATCCTCGCAATGACTTTTTGAGTATGTTTATATTACTAGAAGAACTCTATTGACAAATTTCATCCCTCATCCCTCATCCCTCATCCTTTACTAAAAGAACCAACTCTCAATTTCTTTCCCCAATATTCCATTTTCTTGTAAGTGAAAAAATTCGTTGCAGGTATTATCGTAACGGTACTCTTTCTGCCATGCATCAATATTTTTTATTATCTGTTCAATTGCATGGAGAATATATTCTGCTTCTTCATCCGTCGTTGTAGGATGCAGAGAGGCGCGCACCCAGCCCGGTTTTTCAGAAAGGTCGCCGTGGTTTATTTTATCAGTGATGCGATTGGATGTGTAGCGGTCAACATGGAGAAGATAATGTCCGTATGTTCCGGCGCATGAACATCCGCCGCGTGTTTGAATACCGAAGCGATCATTTAATAGACGCACAATTAAATTGTAGTGAATATCATCCGCGTAGAAAGAAAAAATGCCGAGACGATCTTCAATTGCATCTGCAAGAATGTGAACGCGGGGAATGGATCGCAAACCTGCAAACATTTTTCTTACCAGTTCTTTTTCACGAGCATGAATTTTTTCTACATCCATTTTTTCTTTCAACTGCACACACAACGCCGATTTTATAGTTTGCAAAAACGCCGGCGTGCCGCCATCTTCACGCAATTCAATATCGGAATAATAACGATGACCGCCCCATGGATTTGTCCACAGCACTGTGCCGCCGCCGGGTTGTTCCGGTGTTTTGAGATGATACAATGTTGAATCAAAAATCAAGACGCCGCTTGTTCCCGGTCCGCCAAGAAATTTATGCGGTGAAAAAAATATTGCGTCAAGTTGCTCCAACGGATCGGCAGGATGCATATCAATGTGTACGTACGGCGCAGATGCTGCAAAATCAACAAAGCATAATCCTCCGTGCTCGTGCATAATTTTAGCGAGCGCATGATACGGTGTTGCAATTCCCGTTACATTGGAACACGCGGTGAACGAACCGATTTTTATTTTTCGTTCTGTATATTGATCGAGCAGAAAACGCAAATCGTTTACATCTACCAAACCTTCAGCCGTCGCTTTGATGACAACAACATCGGCAATTGTTTCTTCCCATGTTGTTTGGTTTGAATGATGTTCCATGTGCGTAACAAAAACAACAGGGCGCATTTCTTTTGGGAGTGAAACATAGTGCGAAAGCGATTCAGGAATTTTCATCCCGAGCATGCGCTGAAATTTATTTACTGCGGATGTCATGCCGGAACCGATATTCAATAACACATCATTCTTGCCGGCATGAACGTGGCGTTTGATAATTTCATGCGCACGATGGTACGCTTTCGTCATTGCTGTGCCGGTAACGCTGGATTCGGAGTGTGTGTTGCCGACAAACGGAAAAAACTTTTCGCGCAGTCTTTGTTCTATCGGTTCATACAACCTGCCGCTGGCAGTCCAGTCTGCATACAGAATAGTCTGTTCGCCGTACGGTGAATGAAATTTTTGATTGATGCCGATAATGTTCTTCCGAAAAGAAGAGAAGTGATGTTGTACGTTTTCCATGGTTTCAAATTATCGAAACGAAAAGCGAAAGGCAAGTTGTTGCGTCCTATTTATTGTTTCAGTATTTTTGCACACAATATAGTTCCATTCACATACACAATATATTCTTATGAAACAGTTATTCCTTCTCGCATTCATTTTTTCTTCACAACTTTTTTCACAGCAGCAACAATCGCTCGCTTTGCAGAATGCACGTCATTCTGAAACATGGGTGCGCAACGGAATTATGTATGAAATATATCCGCGTGCCTTTTCGAAAGAAGGAAACTTTGCGGGAATTGAAAAACGGCTGCCGGAGTTGCAACAACTCGGAGTTACAATTCTTTGGTTGATGCCGATTCATCCGGTTGGTGTTGAAAAAAGAAAAGGATCGCTCGGCAGTTCGTATTCAATTCAAGATTATTATGGTATCAATCCCGAATACGGCACACTCGCGGATTTTAAAAAATTAGTGAAGCGTGCTCACGAATTAAAATTTAAAATCGTTATTGATTTGGTTGCGAACCATACATCGTGGGATAGCAAAATGATTCACGAACATCCCGAATGGTTTTCCACCGACAGCATCGGAAAAATAATTTCACCGGTGCCTGATTGGTCTGATGTTGCTGATTTAAATTATTCGAACAAAGATTTGCGCACCTACATGATTGCAATGATGAAATATTGGGTGCGCGATATTGGCATTGATGGATTTCGCTGTGATGTAGCCGAAATGGTGCCGACAGATTTTTGGAACGACGCGCGCGCGGCGCTGGATTCGATCAAACCGGTTATGATGTTGGCGGAAGGACAATATCCGGAACAACATCTCAAAGCTTTCGATCTTTCATACAGTTGGAATTTGTATTCTATTCTCGCTCCGTTGATGAAAGGAGAAAAAAATGTTTTCGAATTAGATTCGCTGCTCAATAAAGAGAATGCAACGTTTCCCAACGGTTCGCTCCGCTTGCGATTCAGTTCGAACCACGATGAAAATGCGTGGGATGCACCCGATGTTGAAAAGTTTGGCGCTGACGGCGCAAAGCTCGCCGCAGTGGTTGTGAATACGTTACCGGGTGTTCCACTGTTGTATAACGGGCAAGAAGTTGCAAACGCAGCAAAGCTCGGCTTGTTTGAAAAATTTGATATTGATTGGAAAGCAAAAAATGATTTTAGAAATTTCTATACGAAACTTTTTGATCTCAGAAAAAAATATCGTGCGTTGAGCGTGGGCGAATTAATTCGTTTTCATTCTACCAACGGCGACCGTGTATTTGCATTTCTGCGTCAAGCAGGAAAAGAACGATTGCTTGTGGTGTATAATTTCTCTGATAAAGAAATTGAAACAGATATTGATTTGTCTTCGATAACAAAAGCGATAAAGGTTACCGATGTGTTGACCAAAACATGGATGACATTGCACGAAACAAAAGAACCTCGCGTTCTCTCACTGACGCTTCCGCAATTCGGTTTCAATATTTTTTCGATTGAATAAAATAGTAATCCACAAAGAACACGAAAAGTATTTGAAGAATGTATAAAGTGTATTCGTGTTTCTTCATGCTCTTGACGGATATTAAAAAAATGAACTATGCAAAAACATGAACGTTTGCTTTCGCTCGATGCGTTCCGCGGATTTACAATCGCCGGAATGATACTCGTGAACAATCCCGGCTCATGGAGCCATATCTATCCGCAGCTTGAACATGCCGAATGGAACGGATGGACATTCACCGATTGGATTTTTCCTTTCTTTCTCTGGATAGTCGGCGTGGCGATGACATTTTCTTTTTCTATCCGCACATCAAAAGGCGATACCAAGTCTCAACTATTGCTGCAAGTGTTTCGACGTTCTGCAATTTTATTTTTACTCGGTTTATTTCTCGCCGGTTTTCCATTCGGAGTATTGTGGGGACACAATTTCAGTTTCTCTTTTATTCGCATTCCCGGAGTGCTGCAACGAATTGCAGTCTGCTATTTACTTGCATCAGTCGTCTATCTTAACACATCAACACGCGGACAAATAAAAATTATTGTGAGTGTACTTGTCGGGTATTGGCTGATGATGAAATTAATTCCTGTTCCGGAAATCGGTGCCGGTGTGTTTGAAAAAGGAAAAAATTTTGCGGCGTACATTGATTCTCTTTTTTTAAACGGACATATATGGAGTGTAACAAAAACGTGGGATCCGGAAGGCATCATCAGCACCATTCCTGCCATCGCAACAACACTGTTGGGCGCGCTGACCGGAGATTATCTTCGATCAACCATTCACAGTAAAGAAGAAAAAACAAATTGGATGTTTGTGTATGGCAGCGGATTACTTTTGATTGGTGCAGCGCTGGATATGTGGATGCCGATTAACAAAAGTTTGTGGACAACATCGTACACAATTTTTATGGCGGGATGGGCGCTGGTTATCTTTTCACTCTTTTATTTTTTAATTGATGTGAAAGGATATAAAAAATGGGCGACGCCATTTATTATGTATGGAATGAATGCAATTTTTGTTTTCGTTCTCTCCGGTGTGGTTGGCAGAATGTTAACGTTAATACAATTCAATGTGCAGCGTGGTGACGGCTCATTCAAGGATGTTGCACTGAAAACAATTATCACACAAAACTTGTTCGAGCCGTTTTTTTCTCCTCTCAATGCATCAATGTTTTTTGCGCTGTCGTGGGTGCTCTGCATGTTTATTGTTGTGTGGTTCATGTGGAAGAAAAAATGGTTTGTGAAGGTCTGAGCGCAGTATTCTTGACTTTCATACAATAAATCGAGAAATTCTCGCAGCATAAAATTCACTTTATTGTTTCATTTATCAAGGAGCTTTCATGGCAAACGATTCTACAACAGAAACCGGCACGCAGTGGAAATGGATTTTCATTGGAACGGTTGTTGGTGTTGCACTTTCGTTGTTTTTGTTCAGCATGATGAAAACTGTGTTTACCGGCAGCGATACTGTTCCACGAATTATTTCTCTGCTTGGTTTTATTTTAATGGGTATTATCATCGGCTACAAATCTCCCGGTTACACAATTAAAGAGCCGGCAATTGGCGGCATCTTAACAATTATCATCACTGTTCCTGTATTAAGTTTTATTATGGAATACAGTCCCGATACAACGGAAAAAATTCTCGCGCCGGTGTTCGGTTTCTTTTTTGCCTTATTGGGCGGTTGGGTCGGTGAAGAATTGGATCATTCTGAACAAGGTCATGATCGGTTAACATGGATTGGATTAGAGTGGGGATGGATTATTGCCGGTTCGGTGTTGGCTTTTGTATTAAACAATTTTTTTGTTTTCGGTTTCTATGCGTTGCTTCATTACGGCGTTCAAGGAATTCTGATTTCGTTTGCTCTCAGTTTTATTATTGCCGGCGCCATCGTTGGATATAAATCTCCGGGTGTTACAATTAAAGAAGCCGCAATGGCTGGAGTAATCAGTGTGTTGTTAGATTTTCTTCTGTTGCATTTTGGTTTTGGCGGCGCAGAAGCATTATTGTCCGCTTCACAAATGTTTATTGGTTTGCTTGGCGGATGCATTCTTGCTTTGGTTGGCGGATGGATTGGTGAAAAAATTCAATCTGCAACAGCCAAGAAAATAGAAGCGTAAGCTCTTCTTCAGGGCATCTCTAAAAACCTTCAAGGTTTATCTTGACCAAATTTTGTGATGTTAAAATTTTATGTACATCGCAAAAATAAAAACCTTGAAGGTTTCGTAATCCCGAAGGGATCCCTTCGGGACTAGTTTTTAGAGATGCCTTTCAATAAAAAAACCTCTCTACAAACGTGGAGAGGTTCTCAAAACAGTCGACCTATTGTAGGATGACACGCTGCGCACTAACACACAAACTTATTGCGCCTTCGCAACGTTTGCTGCTTGTAAGCCTTTTGGTCCTTTTTCAACTTCGAACTGGACTTTTTCACCCTCGTTCAGGGTTTTGTATCCTTCGCCCGTGATTGCTTTATAGTGCACAAATACATCTTCTCCCGATTCACGTTGAATGAATCCGAAACCTTTTGCACTGTTGAACCATTTAACTGTTCCTATTTCCATGGAACAATCCTTTCTATAAAGGGCATCTCTAAAAACATCGTCGTCATTGCGAGGGAGCGAAGCGACCGAAGTCCCAAAGGGATCCCTTTGGGACAATCTTTCAATTAAAAAGAAAAAACGAGATTGTGCCGAAGGCATTCCGTTGGAACTTCGCCAAAGAACGGCTCGCAATGACAATTTTTTTTAGGTTTTTAGAGATGCCATAAAGATTTTTCAAAAAAACCTGTCCGTCAAAATTTTTGGGCAGGTGTACAACCTGGTTTTGGTGCTTCTATAACGCAAAAATCGCAGATGAGCATTGTAACGTACTAGATGCGCTCTACTGCGATTCCTTTGTTTGCCGTTCCTATTTTTTTTTAGGAAAGGTCCCTTTGAAAGATCTGTTCAGCAAAACAATCCCGTAGAAATTCGGGAGGCATTACAAGCGCAAAAACGGTGTACTGTTGTTTGCGTTGGAAAGATATACGGTTTAGAAATAAGACGCAAGTATTTTTTGCTTCGATAAAAATGTTACTTGCTTTTTTACAGTTACAATACATACGTAGAATTTATTGGGAACGAGATGAACGGAAGGTTTTCTACAATAGTAATCATTCAAAGAGTCTTTTTATTATTCTTTCTCTGGTGCACTTCTGGATTTCCTTTGTTAGTGTTTTTTCTCCTAACACACTACCATCTACCTGACATTTTCAATGCTGTATTACAACAGAATACAAAAAAAAACTTGCAATCCTTGTAGCTAAACATTACATTTGCACAATAAATCATACAAAAAAATCCGATATTAATTATAGAAACTTCACTATTTTACCAATTAACTAAATTTATTCACATACAAAAGGAAGGTTTTATGAATAGAATTTTTTTTTACTTTTCTGTTCTATTATTTGCGATATCAGGCAGTGCATTTGCACAAGTATTGTCTGGTGTTGTAACAAGTGATGGAAGCCCAGTTGTGGGTGCAAATGTTATAGTAAAATCTTTGAAGCAAGGTACCGTGACCGATGAAAATGGTAAATACAAACTTACATTGGGACCGGGTACATATTCAATAACTTTTTCATCTGTTGGATATTCTACAAAAACAGTTGTTGTATCGATTGGCGAGGTTGAGCTGCAAACTTTAAATACCTCCCTTACTGTTGAAGCAAAACAAATGCAGGAAATTGTAGTTCTTGGATCACGCTCTCAAGAAAGAACAGTCATTGATTCACCATTACCTATTGATATCATTTCATTAAAAGAAATAACTTCAACAGGGCAAAATTCTTTTGATAAAATTCTTCAATATCGCGTTCCATCGTTCAATACTGTTCAAACCCCGGTTAATGATGCAACAGCATTGTTAGATCCTTTTGAAATTAGAAATATGGGAGTGAGCAGAACATTAATTCTCATTAACGGAAAAAGAAAAAATTTAAGTGCATTAGTATATACTCAAACCTCACCAAGTCGCGGTGAATCAGGTTCTGATATATCAGCAATCCCGGTTGATGCAATTAAACGAGTAGAAATTTTAAGAGATGGTGCTTCAGCCCAATATGGCTCTGATGCTATTGCAGGTGTTGTTAATATCGTATTAAAAGATAATACCGATGGCGGACATGTAGCTGTTAAGAGCGGTATGACATCGGAAAGTGATGGAAAAATGTTGGGTGTTTCTATAAACAATGGCAGTGCAATTGGCGATAACAAAGGATTTGTAAATTACACTGTTGATTTATCCAGAGTTGGTGAAGCCAGACGATCAGGAGTTGTTGATGCTGCTGGGGAGGCATCAGATTTTGGTGCACCGTTAGCAGACGTAGAAGCTTTCTTAAAATATGATAAATATGCGGGCAATAGAAGTTCTTCCCCGGCAACTTCAGCAGCAAAATTTGTATTCAATAGCGGTTATACTCTATCCGAGAATACAGATTTATATGCAAGCGCCGGTTATTTCTATAAAAAAGTTAATTCGTATGCTAACTATAGAACTCCTTATTGGAGACCGGTTTCAGCTTTTCCATATTTAGCTAATTTTTTCCCGGCTCCAGCGGGTGCTTATGCAAATTATGTAGGATATGTTCCAACGTTTGAGGGTGACCTGTTAGATTACAATGCAACCCTTGGTGTTCGTACAAAGAAAATGGATTGGAATATTGACGCTAGTTTTACCACAGGATTTAATAGCCAGGATTATACCGTATTTAATTCTCACAACAGATCAGATTTTTATACAGATACAAATGGAGTAACTATTTCTAATTATAAAATAAAAGATCCAAAAGGAGCATATATTTATAGAGAAAATAGTCCAATAAGTTTCAAACCGGGTGGAACTAAATTTTCTAATCAAATTGGCAATATAGATATCTCAAGACTATTGACTGATCAAATCAGCATAGGTTTTGGGACTGAATTCAGAAGTGAGACTTTTGAAATTATCGCCGGTGACAAAGCTTCTTGGGATGGAATAGGAGCTGATTCCTATGCAGGAAATAGACCGGAAAATTCTGGAATATTTAATCGTTTTAATTTTGGCGGTTACTTTGATGTTGGTTATGATATAACAAAAAGCTTATTAGTAGCTGCTACTGTAAGAAGCGAATATTACAGTGATTTTGGCGATGCTTTTGTGTATAAACTAAGTTCTCGTTATAAAACGTATGATGATAAAATTACGTTACGAGGTTCCTATTCAACCGGTTTTAAAGCTCCAACATTACATCAAATTTATACTCAACGGGTACAATATTCTTTTGTGCCAGGGAAAGGTATTCAGTCAATCGGTTTAGTAAACAATGTTTCTCCTCAAGCAAGAATTTTAGGAGTTAACAAATTAACACCTGAAAAATCAACAAATCTTACTTTTGGTTTAGGTGCACTTCTTATTACCGATCTCAATTTAACTTTTGATTATTACAGCATCTCAGTTAAAGATAGAATTGTTATAAGTAATAGAGTTGCAACCGCCAGTGGTGAAGTAGAATTTTTTACTAACTCGATCAGTACAATAACTTCTGGTGTTGATGTGGTCGTCAATTACCAAAATATTGATTTTGGCTCTGGAGTTTTAGGGCTTTCGGTTGCCGGAAATATTAATCTAATAAATGAAAGAGATGGCAAGATACCTACAGTTAAAGGAACGCCTGTAATTGATGCAACACAGGAAGCGTTATTCTTTACATCCAGACCAAAACAGAAATTTATTGTTGGTGCAACCTATGAAATGGGAAAAATAAGCGCAACACTCAACAATACATATTTTGGTTCAACCGAATTTAGGCAATCCGGTATGAGCACAGATCTAAAAACTGTATTTACACCCAAAGTGGTTACAGATGTAAATCTTAATTATGCCTTTGATGATAATATTAGTCTTACCGTGAATGTTGATAATATTCTTAATGTAATACCTAAGTGGGATTTTGAATCATTAAATGCAAATGGTGCGAGTATCTTAAAAGATGCTGCAAAGAAAAAAGAACAATCAAACCTAATTACGTTTAACCAACGCTATGCAATAATGACGTATGATGGATTTCATTTCAGTCAATTAGGAACCTTATTTAATGTAGGGCTTACGTATAAATTTTAACCATACATAAGTAAACGTATTCACATCGTTCCCAACATCTTCGTTGGGAACGTTTGTTTTAAAAGCTTTGCTTTATTGACAATCTTAATGTACGCGGTGTTATGCTTCAGTTGGAATATGACTTTTGATAAAACTAGATTAGTGGAAAAA
>CAYHZL010000007.1:0-43376 GCA_964361075.1 uncultured Chitinophagaceae bacterium | reverse complement strand
TCCCTCCCCTAAAAGGGGAGGGATAAAGGGTGGGGTTGTTTTCGCTGAGCAATTATAAGAATTGTTACGTTACAAAATTATTGTTGAAACGATTTCAATACAGCTTGCACGCCAATACCGGTTTCAAATTTATATCCGCATTCTTTCAATGTCATTTCAAGTGCGGTAATCATTATCACCATATCCATCTCATCATAATATCCGAGGTGCGATACGCGGAAAATTTTTCCGGCAAAGTCATCTTGTCCGCCGGCGATGGTGATGCCGTATTTTCCTTTTAATGTTTTGTTGAATGTCTTCCATTCAACACCGGCAGGCAGCCACACAGGTGTTACTGCATACGACGCGGAATCAGAAAATAATTTTAAACCAAGCGCAGTTACACCGGCACGAATCGCATTCGCAAGTCTTTCGTGCCGCTTCCAAACATTTTCGATTCCTTCTTGTACCAACATTTCCAGCGCAACATCAACACCGATAACAAGTGACACTGCAGGAGTCCACGGCGTGTCGTTATCTGCATACGACTTCAATGCTTTTCTTAAATCGAAATAAAATTTCGGAAGTTTCGATTGTTCCATCGCTTCAATTGCGCGCTTGCTGACAGCAACGAATGCAAGTCCGGGAGGAATCATCAATCCTTTTTGCGAACCTGTAACGCACACATCAATGCCCCACTCATCAAAGCGCATTTCGTGCGCGCCAACTGCGGTGATACCATCAACACATACCAGCGCGTTAGAATTTTCTCGAATAACTTTTGCGAGCGTCTTCACATCTGTTGCAGTACCGGTTGATGTTTCGCTGTGCACAAGATAGACAGCTTTCGCCTGCGGATTGTTTTTAAGCGCGGAAATAATTTGTTCCGCAGTCGGCGCTTTACCCCACTCAACTTTTATTTCAACAACATTTAAACCGAATGCTTTCGGCAGCTTCACCCAACGCTCGCCAAACTTTCCACCGTTGCAAGAAATAACCGTATCGCCGGGAGAAAATAAACTGACGAATGTTGCTTCCACTCCGCCCGTACCGGACGAGGTGAGTGTGAGAACAGGTTGTTCTGTTTGAAAAAGATATTTGAGATTTTTATTAACGCGGGTAAGAATTTCGTTGAACTCAGGATTGCGATGATGAATAATCGGTTCCGCCATTTTCAACATAACGGTTTCGGGCACCGGTGTTGGTCCGGGAGTAAATAATCTTTTTTTCACAGTAATATCCTTTTTCAGAAATAAATTAGTGTGCGAAGGTAACAGTTAATGCAGTTGAAAAGTACGAAAAAAGCGTACGATATTCAATTTTAAATCAGGAACGAGGCAGCTCGACGATAAAGGTTGTGCTATTTCCAAATTCGCTTTCAGCCCACACTTTTCCTTTATGTAATTCAACAATTTGTTTTACGATTGATAAACCAATGCCTGAAGAAGGTTCATCGCCGGTGGGTTGTGCAGATAATTTCTGGAATTGGCCAAAGATTTTTGTTTTATCTTCTTTGTTCAATCCCGGTCCCTCATCTTTTACTTCCAAACGTATACTGTTTTTTTGTTTAAGCACTACAACAAAAATAGTAGTATGCAATGGAGAATATTTAACAGCATTGTTCAATAAGTTTTCAATCACCTGAAATAATCTTGCTTCATCTCCTTGAAGAAAGCATTCCTTACTTTTTTGTTCGAAGTGAATTTTTTGATTTTTTTTGTCAGCGAGCCATCGTAGTTGATCAATGACGGATGCAGCCAACATGTTGAAATTGATTGAGACAACGTTCAGCTGCAATTTGTCCATTTCAAGAACCGCAGTATCTAATAAATCTTTTACCAGCAGCAGCATATCAGAAGCTGTTTTATCAATCATCTGCAGAACTTCGGTAACATCAGAACCATCGCGCAAAGATTCTTGAATCAATTCTGAACAATTAAGAATGTTTCCTAACGGACCGCGCAAATCGTGCGAGGCAATGCTGAGTAAACGATTTTTTAATTTATTTGCTTCATCAAGTTCTTGCACACGTTGGTGTAATTCGCGCTGCGCCTGCAGCAATTGTTCCAGCATTTGGTTGAAGGACAATGCAAGCGTAGTAATTTCTTCTGTGCCGCGAGTTGTATTTGCACGTGAAGCATTTTCACCTTTGGCAATGCGTTCAACAGTGAGACGTAATCGTTCAAGCGGTTTTGTAATATTTGAGGCAAGAAGAAAAACTACGATGATACCTGCGCTTAATAGAACTAACGTTGTAATGCTCACTTCGCGCAATGTTTGTTTTTCCCGGAGATGTATTTGTTCAGTTGAAAATCCGATATACAAATATCCGTTGCCAAGCGGTGAATTCCATTGACCGGCGCGTACCAAGAAAGAATCTTGAAATGATATTAATAGTGAGCGTTGCAGCAATTGCGGCACTGAGAACGGAATACTATCGGGATACTGCGCAAAACTTTCCCCGGCACTATCCGTAAGAACAATACAGCGCACACTTTTATTTTCCTTCGCCCAATTAAAAACCGTAGTAACAGTTTCAAAATTTTCTTGCGAAAGCCCGATCGTTAATCCTAATCGTACGGTTTCAAATGTGCTTAACGTGGATTGAGAAAATCCTTCTGTAAATAATTCGCGTTGGTTGTGGAGAGAATAAAAATAGAACGAGGTTGAAATCAGAATAATACCGATGGAAACCATCGCCACAAATTGTGTACGAAGTTTTCGAAAAAGGCGAAAGGGAAAATAGTTCGTCATGCGGTTTATTCTACTTCAATAATTTTTACGTTGGGCGGCAGTTCTTTAGCATTTGAAACGTAGCCAATCGCTCCTTCATTGTCGGCAATAAATCTTTTTACATCTTCTTCTGTACGCAAAATTTTTGGCGGCGCCGATTTGCCGCTCAACGAAACTTTAATCCATATCATCGTAACTTTCATCGGTGTTAACGATAAATAGTCTTCGCTGAAAGCACGCCGCAAGAGCAGCTCCGACGGATAATCAACGATTTGCACTTTTATATTTGATTGCCATGTAACAGTATTTCCAAGAAAAATATTTCGTATAAATGAACGCGATGTTTTGCTGACAGAGTTTGCTTTGTTTACAATCAGCAACTGCCCTTTTGTTTCGGTACAGAACAACAGAAAAATTAATGTTACCCGAAGCAAGTTTTTGTACAGCAAACTTTCTTTTGCAGAATTTTTCGAACCAATACGTCGGAACTTAAAATGCAATGGCAACACTCCCTTGAATTATCTGAAAATCTCCAACTGCTTTTTCATCCTCTGCTGAATGAAATTGAATTTCTGTTTTTATAAACAGATGTCCTGTTACGGCAATGTTTATTCCGATGTGAAACCGTTCGAAGAATAAGTTGCTGGTTTTAATGTTGTAGTTAGTTACTGTGTAACTGGTGTAGGGTGTAATTCTCTCAAACAATGTGTACGCAAATTGACAATATGTAATAAGCGCACGCCGTGCATTCCCCAACGTATCGGTAAATGAAGCGGTCATCATCTCAGATTGAATTTGTATTTTACTGTTTTCGTACTGCACATCAATTGCTGAACTGCGTTCATAATCATTAGGTACTCCAATTCCATTCACGTTGCGATCTGCATACCACGACATTCCAACTTGCATTCCTTCAACAAAAGAAGGGCGGTATGCAATGCGGGCAAGAATACATTTGTCATTATTGCTGTCGCTTCCATCGGCTTGTGCACCTCGTCCATTCCCAATACCCAACGAGTATTCAAGTTGACTGCTGCTCGCATTAATGTCGTACGTTCCAAGCGCTTCAATTCCTGTAAAATATTTTCCAAAAAAACGTTGTGCTGGGCGTGTAGGGAAAGGTTGTTGTATTAAGTACATTGGCGGAGGATCTATCGGAAAGTATGTTGCAGAAAAATCGTGTACTACATTATACAATCCAAATGGGGTGAGCATTTTCCCGACACGAATTTTAAGTTCAGGAAACATTGTATATTCTCCCCACGCACGTGAAAGCTTTATTGTACCAATTTGTTCTTGTGAAGAATGGCTGGCATCACCTTCAAATTCAATATCAACGAGCGTTCGCACTCTATCATCAACAAAGATATCACCGATAAGATTTACACGACGTTGTAAAAATGTAGATGGGAAAGCGGAATTACTCGATGCCTTAAGATCTGTTTGAGAGTATCCGTACAATGCGTGACGGCTTTCTTCTGCCGGTAAAAAATTGGCACATACAATAAAAATAACCAGACATCTGTGTATGGAAAATGGTAGTGTTTTCATGCTCATTCAATCCCAAAAAAAGTTACATGTGTTGTAAACTATAAAATTTCCCGTTGATGTCAAATTGAAATGGAAAAATATTTTGTAACAACTCAGCGCAATACAGATTTCAAATGATTTCCTATAAAACATATTGAACATAAACCACAGATTGCACGGAAACATTCGCCGCGGCGAATGTGGCTAATGTTTTTACTCAATCAAAATAATTTCTGTCAAAAAAATCTGTGAATCTGTGGCTTATATTTTGCGCTGAGTAGTTGCGAGAAATTAATATATACTTTTACTAATGAGATCCGTTTTTTCGTCTATCTTAATCACTTCGAGAAAAAACTCTACATACAAGGCAGGAAAAATAAATGCTAAATATTTTTCCCAGCGGCGCGGAAAAAAATTCGCAAGAATACTAATACCAAAAACTTTGTACAAGTCTGTAAACCAAAGCTTGTATTTCTGAATTTTAAATAAGCCGGTATTTTCGAGAAGCGCAAATGAAATCCATCCGAAATGATGGAAGTGTTCTAAATCGCCGTAGGAAAGTTGCGAAGTATAATGTGGAGTGATGATACGTATGAGTGCACCGGGTTTGGCGATGCGATAAATTTCATTCATCACATGCAGCGGACGATTAACATGTTCGATGATATGAGACATTTCAATATAATCGAATTCGCTAGTTGCAAATGGGTACGGAAAAATATTCATGTCGTGCACAACATCAACATGTGGTGCAGGGCGAATATCCATACCTATCGAACCTGCTTTTTTTGTAATAGGACCACAGCCAACATCAAGAATTTTCATGACTAAACCCTTATGACAATAATTTATGCTACTGCTTTTGCTGAAATTATTTCTGTGCGTTCTTCGATGTGTTTTTCAATTGCCTTCAACAATTCGTTCCGACCATCACCGGTTACAGCCGAGAATGATAATACACCTGCAAGATGTTTATACTTGCTCAGCATGACGGAGACAGCCCCTATTTGTGTCAGCAATTTATTTTTGGGAAGCTTATCTGCTTTTGTGAGGATGAGTAAGAAAGGTGCTTTGTAAAAATCGAGCCAGCCCATCATTGTTGTATCAAGTTCAGTCGGACCTAAACGCGCATCAACAATTTGAATGGCAAGTGCAATTTGTTTTCGTCCCTGAAAAAAATCTTCAATCAGTGTTGTCCATCCCGCCTTCACATGTTCCGCAACTTTGGCGTACCCGTACCCCGGCAAATCAACAAAATACAACTCTCTATTAATAAGATAATAATTCAGTTCGCGCGTCTTGCCGGGTGTAGAACTCACACGCGCAATGTTTTTTCGATTGCACAATTTATTCAGCAGTGATGATTTGCCGACGTTCGAGCGACCGATAAAAACAATTTCTGAAAAATTATTTTTGGGAAGTTGTTTCAGGTTTGCCACACCAACAACAAAATCGACTGAAGAAATTTTCATACACAACGTGCTCTTTTTGATGAACCAATGAACGCTGATGCTGCTACTAATGACAAAGGATAGCCGCCGGCTATCCTTTGAGTATAACCTCTTATGCAGAAGTTTTGGATTCGCCTGTCACTGTTTCGGCAGCAGTCTGTGTTTTTTCTGTCTTCTTTTTTTGATGAACGCGCTTGCTGCGATCTTGTTTTTGTTTTGTCGTCGCTTTCGCTTCTTCCTGACCAACGTTGTAATCAACCAATTCAAGAATCGCGATGTGTGCACCATCGCCTAAACGCTGACCAAGCTTTACGACGCGCGTGTAACCGCCCGGACGCTGTGCAACTTTTACTGCGATATCACTAAACAAACTTTTTACCACTTCTTTGTCATTGATGTAGCGGGCAACTTCGCGGCGTGCATGAACATTTTTTACGCCATCAACTTCTTTGGCAACAGCATTTTTTGCACGTGTAATAATTTTTTCAACAACCATGCGTGTTTCTTTTGCCTTCGCAAGTGTTGTGCGAATTTTTTTGTGACGCAATAGCGACGTGGAAAGCGCACTGAGCGTTGCTTTGCGATGGCTTGCCGTACGTTTTAATTTTCTTCCTGCTCTGCCGTGTATCATTGAGAGATCCTTTGTTATACAGTTTCTTTTAAATATTTTTCCACGTCCATACCGAAGGTTAAACCATGTTCTTCCACAATGGTCGAAAGTTCTGCAAGTGATTTGCGTCCGAAATTTCTGAAGCGCAACAGTTCTGCTTCGTCCTTGCTCACCAAATCCGCAATGGTGCGAATATCGGCGGCGCGAAGGCAGTTATGTGAACGAACGGAGAGTTCAAGTTCATCAACGTTGGTTTTCAGAATTTTTCGGACGCGGACAATTTCCGCATCTTGCATGTCATCTTCTTTTTCTGCTTCCGGCTCAGAATCAAAATTGATAAAGAGTTGGATATGGTCGCGCATAATTTTTCCGGCGTACGTTACCGCTTCTTGCGGCGTAATCGAACCGTCGGTATCAATTTCAAGAATAAGTTTTTCGTAATCGGTTTGCTGACCAACGCGCGTGGTTTCCACAAAGTAACGCACATTCACGATTGGCGTGAAAATAGAATCAATCGTTACCGTTCCCAACGCTTGGTCGGGCATTTTATTTTCTTCAGATGTTACATAGCCTTTGCCGCGTCCGATGCGAAGTTCTATTTCAAAGTTTGCATCTTTGTTCAGCGTGGCAATGTGAAGTTCAGGATTCATGATTTCAACTTCTGAACTTGCCTCTTGAATATTACCGGCAGTAAATTTTCCGGCACCTTTCAACGGTACAGTTACTTTACCGACTTTTTTATTTGTCGCTTTCAACCGAACTTGTTTCAAGTTCAGAATCATATCGGTAACATCTTCCACCATGCCGGAGATGGTAGAAAATTCGTGTACAATTCCTTCGATACGAATTGCAGTAATTGCATACCCGGGCAGCGAGGAAAGCAATACGCGGCGAAATGTATTACCAATAGTTACGCCGAATCCTTTTTCAAGGGGCTGTACGATAAATCTGCCAAACTTAGTTGTGCTGGTACTTTCTTCCAGTATAATTCCTTCGGGCATCTGAAAATTTACATTACTCATTGATGAGTCTCTCTTTCAAAAAATGTTGTGTCGTTTCTATTACTTAGAATATAATTCTACAACTAATTGTTCGTTTGCCGGAAGCGGTACATCGGCGCGCTCCGGAATTTGGAGAAATGTTCCGCTCAAATTCGCTTTATCGAGACTTAACCATGGAAGCATACCGCTGTCTTTTACACGCTTCATCGAATTATGAATGACATCAAGTTTTTTACTTTTTTCTGAAACCATAATAACATCTCCGGCATTCAGCAGCACCGATGGAATGTTCACAGGTTTGTTGTTGATCGAAAAATGTCCGTGCGTAATCAACTGGCGTGCAGTCTTGCGCGATGGTGCTAATCCCATTCGATAGACAACATTATCAAATCGGCGTTCGAGCAGCTTCACCAAAAGTTCCGCTGTCTTTCCCGGCTGACGGAGAGCTTTTTCGAAGTAGTTACGGAATTGTGTTTCCAGCAATCCATACATACGACGAACTTTTTGTTTTTCTCGCAACTGAATTCCGTATTCAGAAACTTTTGCTCTTCGTGATTGTCCGTGTTGACCCGGAGCGAAATTGCGCCGTTCAAGAGGACATTTTTCTGTGTAACACTTTGTACCTTTCAAGAACAACTTTTGTTTTTCTCGCCGGCACATTTTACAACTGGCATCTATATATCTTGCCATTGCGTTTTCTTTCCTTTACGAATAATAAATAACGATGATTATACTCTACGACGTTTTGGTGGACGGCATCCGTTGTGTGGAATCGGTGTAATATCACGAATGATCGTGATTTCCAAACCGGCAGTCTGCAACGAACGAATCGCCGCTTCTCTTCCCGAACCCGGTCCTTTCACAAACACTTCAACCTTGCGAAGTCCGAGATCGAATGCTTCTTTCGCTGCAGCATCTGCGGAAACTTGCGCCGCAAACGGTGTATTTTTTCGCGAACCTTTGAATCCGTTCTTTCCTGCAGAAGACCACGCGATGGTGTTGCCGTACGTGTCCGTAAGCGTTACGATAACATTATTAAATGTTGCTTTGATGAACGCTTTACCGTTCACGTCAACGTGAATTTTCTTTTTCTTTTTTGCCGCTGCGGTGGTTGGTGCTTGTGCTTTAGCCACGTATTGATCCTTTCAAACTAATTATTTCTTCGCTGCTACTTTTTTCTTTCCTGCTACTGTTTTTCTCTTACCCTTACGTGTACGAGAGTTCGTGCGTGTGCGTTGTCCTCGCGCCGGCAAACCACGACGATGTCGTAAGCCGCGGTACGATCCGATATCCATCAATCGCTTGATGTTCATTTGCGTATCTGCACGCATCGCGCCTTCGGTTTTATACTCTGACTGAATGATGGTACGAATTTTATTTACTTCTTCGTCATTCAAATCACCGATACGCTTGTTCTTATCAATACCGGCTTTTTCTAAAATAGCATTCGCTGTTGTACGGCCAATGCCATAAATATACGTTAAACCGATTGCGGAACGTTTGTTTTTGGGTAAGTCAACTCCTGCTATACGAGCCACTGATTACTTCTCCTAAAAATTTACATGGGCAAGCAACGGGAAAGAGAACACTCTTATCCTTGACGTTGCTTATGTTTTGGGTTTTTACAAATAACTCTGACAACACCTTTGCGTCGAATAACTTTGCAGTTGTCACATAATTTTTTTACTGATGCACGAACTTTCATTGTTTGCCTTTCTTACATCGCTTGTTCTTTGTTACTTGTAGCGATATGTAATTCTACCTTTTGTTAAATCGTATGGAGAAAGTTCTACAGTAACTTTGTCTCCCGCAAGAATTTTAATAAAGTGCATTCTCATTTTGCCGGAAATGTGTGCAAGAATTTCATGACCGTTTTCCAACTTCACCTTAAAACATGCGTTCGGCAACGTGTCGGTTATTGTTCCATCAACTTTTATGGCATCTTGTTTCGACATTCGAGCACTAAGAATACTGCGTTAACACTTCTGCTTTACCTTTTCGAACTACTACTGTATGTTCAAAATGTGCGGATGGCTCAGCATCGTACGTTAAGATTGTCCAACCATCGTTTGCTGTATGCACCTTGTATGTTCCGGCATTAACCATCGGCTCAATTGCAAGCGTCATTCCTTCAACCAACGTTGCGCCGCTTTTTTGTTTTCCGAAATTTGGAACAGAGGGTTCTTCATGCAATTCTCTTCCAACACCGTGTCCAACTAAATCGCGCACAACCGAAAAACCTGCCGCTTCAACATACGTTTGTACTGCGTGAGCAATATCTCCAACTCTGTTTCCATCTACCGCCTGCTCAACACCTTTTTCCAGCGCTTCTTGTGTAATCTTCATCAACCGTTGTTTCTTTTCCGAAACTTTTCCAACCGCAAAAGTGAACGCTCCATCACCAAAATATCCGTTCTTCTTCGCGCCAACATCAATCGAAACTATATCACCTTCTCGAAGCACGCGCTTGCCTGGAATGCCGTGCACAACTTCACTATCTATCGAAATGCACAATGTTGCAGGAAATAAATTGTGCTTATCATGTCCAAAGCCCTTAAATGCCGGCACCGCACCACAACTTCGAATATATTCTTCCGCTAACTTATCTAACTCGCCGGTTGAAACTCCGGGTCGAATATGAACGCCAACCAACTTCAGAACATCTGCAACAATGACGCAACTTTCTCGAATCAGTTCAATTTCTTTTTCTGTTTTTATTGATGCAGCCATGCAACTCTCTTCCCCACTCAGACATCGCTTACCGTCCGAGACGGCCTTTAATTTTTCCGCTTTTCATAAAGCCATCATAATGACGCATCATTAAATGCGATTCAATTTGTTGTAATGTATCCAACGCAACACCGACAATGATAAGCAAACTTGTGCCGCCAAAGAACGAAGCGAAACTTGGCGTAAGACCAAACCTCATCATGAACGTCGGAAGAATTGCAATGATTGCCAAAAATATTGAACCGGGCAGTGTAATTTTTGTAAGAATATTATCAATAAAATCGGACGTATGTTTTCCCGGACGAATTCCCGGAATAAAGCCGCCTTGCTTCTGCATGTTTTCCGCAACATCTTTCGGATTGAAAGCAATTGCAGTATAGAAGTACGTGAAGAACACAATCATCATTCCATAGAAGAATGAATAGGTGAACGACGTATGATCTAAATATCCTGAGATAGAACCAACAAATTCGCTGTCAGGGAAAAATGTTAAAATTGTACTGGGGATAAACATAATTGATTGCGCAAAAATAATCGGCATAACGCCGGCTGTATTCACGCGCATCGGAATATATTGCGTAACACCGCCATATACTTTTCTTCCAACAACACGCTTTGCATACTGCACAGGAATTCTACGTGTGCCTTGTGTAACCAACACTACACCGGCAACAATCATCACCATCATTGCCCAAATAATCATCTCAACAATAATCGGACGCGCACCGGAACCAACGATTCGTAACTCATCCATAATTGCACTCGGAAATCGTGCAATGATACCGATAAAGATGATCAACGAAATACCGTTGCCGATACCGCGATCAGTGATCTGCTCGCCAAGCCACATCATGAACATTGTTCCGGCGGTTAAAAATATAATCGTGCTCAGCGCGAAAAAAACGCCCTGTACTTCAGCAGGCACAATCGGCACACCACCGGCATTCAAACTTTGCAAACGGACGGTGACGCCCCAACCTTGCAACACCGAAATGATTACCGTACCGTAGCGCGTGTATTGATTAATTTTTTTACGTCCATTTTCTCCTTCGTGCTGTAACTTTTGGAAAAAAGGAACAACAGCTCCGAGCAATTGTATTATAATAGAGGAACTGATGTACGGCATAATACCTAACGCAAAAATCGCCGCATTGCTAAACGCGCCGCCTACAAAAAGATCGTATAAACCAAAGAGCGTATCCGACGATTGGTTTCGCATCGAGTCTGCAAGAACTTTTGCATCAATACCGGGCAATGTTACGTGCGCACCGATGCGGACAACAATAAGTAATGCGATAGTAAACAACACTCGATCGCGTAACTCTTGAATCTTAAAAATATTTCTAATGTTATCAGTAAATTTGCTCATGGTCGTTTATCAGAATTATTCAGCAGGAACTACTTTTTCAGTGAGAATTTCCGTAGCACTTCCACCAGCCGCTGTAATTTTTTCTACTGCTGTTTTGCTAAACTTATGAGCAGAAATTGTTAATTTTGTTTTCAACTCGCCGTTACCTAAAATCTTCACAAGCGCTTTCTTGCTAGAAGTTACGCCAATCGTAAAAAGCATCTCCGGTGAAATAACATCTCCGGCTTTAATTTTTCCATTGGTAACTAATTTTTCCAACTGATCAACATTGACACCTACATACTCAACGCGAAACGGACTTGTAAATCCAAACTTTGGCAGGCGGCGCGTAAGCGGCATTTGTCCGCCTTCGTGTCCTCGCTTTAATCCTGAACCGGAGCGTGAACCTTGACCTTTATGTCCGCGTGTTGAAGTTCCACCGTGTCCCGAACCTTGTCCGCGACCAATACGTTTTACTTTTTTTCTCGAACCTTTTGCGAATCGTAAATTGCTTAAAATATCTGCCATGAATGTTCCTTGTTATCGTTCAGTAACATACTTATCGCTCCGGAACCGGAACTCGCATGTTGAAATTATTGTGCGTCTTCTACTTTTACCAAGTGACGCACTACGTTAATCATTCCGCGAATTTGCGGAGTATCATTATGAACAACTGTATAACTCGGTCTTCCCAACCCAAGCGCTTCGATGGTAAGCTTGTGTTTCTTCAGCGTCTTAATGATACTTTTTGTTTGCGTAATTTTTATTTTTTTTGCAGCCATAATATTTTTCTACTTGTTCTGTGAGAATTAATTTTGGTAACTACACAGCGTGGCAAAGTATAAATTCGTTCGCCGCGGCGAATCACCCCCTCTTTGATTCTCCCCCTTTCAGGGGGAGAAAATTCCCTCCCCTAAAAGGGGAGGGATAAAGGGTGGGGTCGTTTTCGCTGTGTAGTTACTAATTTTGAAATAATTCTTGAAGCGAAATGCCGCGTCGTTCTGCAGTCGCTTTTGCATCTTTCATTTTCAACAATGCAGCAAGAGTTGCTTTCACCACATTGTGCGGATTGGAAGAACCCATTTGTTTCGTCAACACATCTTTTACTCCGGCAGCTTCAAGAATTGCACGAACACCACCGCCGGCAATTAATCCGGTACCTGGCGATGCGGGCTTCAACATCACTTTGCCTGCGCCAAATTTTCCAATCACTTCATGCGGCACCGTTCCATTCATAATCGAAACTTTAATCACATTTTTCTTTGCATCGTCAACACCTTTTGCGATGGCATCAGCAACTTCATTCGCCTTGCCAAGTCCAAGTCCGACATGTCCGTTTCCATCGCCGACAACAACAATCGCGTTAAAACTGAAACGGCGTCCGCCTTTTACTACTTTCGCAACGCGGTTGATGTGGACAAGCTTGTCTTTCAACTCAAGTTCATTTGCTTTTATTCGTGCCAACTGGTTACCTCGATAATTTTTTTAGTGAATCGTTATTACAAATGTTAGCTGTCGGGAGAGGAGTCGAACCTCTACAGACGCCTCCAAAGGGCGTTGTCCTGCCATTAGACGACCCGACAAGCAGTCTTTAGAATTTCAATCCGCCTTCGCGCGCACCGTCTGCCAATGCTTTCACGCGACCGTGGTATAAATATCCGTTACGATCAAATACAACTGTGTTGATATTTTTTTCAATCGCTTTCTTTGCAAGAAGTTTACCGATGACAGCGCTTCGTTCGACTTTCGATTTCGCCGCAGCAAGTTCTTCTTTTGCTTCTTTCGATGTTGAACCGATCGACACAAGTGTCTTTCTCGTTACATCGTCAATAATTTGTCCGTAGATTTGGTTCAAACTACGATACACTGTTAAGCGTGGACGTTCAGTCGTTCCGTGAATTTTTTTACGGATGTGTACTTTTATTTTTGCTCTACGCAGACTTGCATTTTTATTAATCATACCATTTTCTCGTTTGAATGAAGCGAAGCAATGAACGCACTGCCTCGTATTTCATGAATACATTACTTACCGCTTGCAGCAGTTTTACCGGCTTTACGACGAACAACTTCACCTTCGTATTTAACGCCTTTGCCTTTGTACGGTTCCGGCGGACGGAAGGAACGAATCTTCGCAGCAACCAATCCAACTAATTGTTTATCGCTTCCGCTAATCACAACACTTGTTTGTGTTGGCGCTTCAACTTTAATTGATTCCGGCGCACGAAAAACAATCGGGTGCGAAAAACCGAGAGCCAACTGCAACGACTTTCCTTTTACTTCGGCACGATACCCAACGCCAATTAATTCAAGTTTTCTGGTATATCCGTCTGTAACTCCGATTACCATGTTTACAATCAATGCACGAAACAAACCATGAAGGGAACGATTTTCGCGTTCATCATTTTTTCTCGTAACAAGCACTTCCTCGCCTTTCATTTCCACAGAAATGTTTGGATGAAGATTAGCTTTCAGTTGACCTTTTCCGCCAACAACAGTGATGACACCATTATTGATATTTACTTTGACTCCTTTCGGAATCACAACAGGTTTTTTTCCTATACGTGACACTGCAAACTCCTTAAGAACTGATAATTCACACTTGTAAAATTTTGTAATTACTCACCGTGCCTTTAAAGTCATGCCATGAGTTACTTTTTGATTCGCCGCGGCGAATAAAACTTGTCCCGAAGGGATGGATTCCCACAACATTCACCAAAACATTAGACAAACTCATGGCATGACTGAGTAATTACAAAATTTTAATTACCACACGAGACACAATACTTCGCCGCCAATATTTTCTTTGCGCGCTTGCTTATCTGTCATTACACCTTTCGATGTTGAGATGATAGCAATTCCCAATCCGTTATTGACGCGCGGCAACGCGGCAGAATTTTTGTACTGGCGAATACCGGGGCGGCTTACTCTGCGCAATCCTTCGATAACACTTTCGTTGTTGCTGTATTTCAAATTAATGCGGATAACACCTTGCTTGTCGTCGTTCACCACAGTGTAATTTGAAACAAATTTCTGTTCGAACAAAATACGCGCGATATCTTTTTTTAATCGCGACGCCGGTATATCAACTTTTTTATGTCCTGCACGCATTGCATTACGAATGCGGGTAAGAAAATCGGCAATTGGGTCTGAACTTTGTGACATCGTTACAATTTCTCCTAAAAAATATTTTCCGTTACCAACTTGCTTTTACTACACCGGGAATTTTTCCATCGAGTGCCATTTGACGAAAGATCATGCGCGACACGCCGAATTTTCTGTAGTATGCCCGCGAGCGTCCGGTTATTTTGCAGCGATTGTGCAAGCGGTTCGGGTTGCTGTCGCGGGGAAGTTTTCGCACCGCATCCATATCACCCTTTTCAATTAACTCTTTGCGAAGCGCTGCATACTTTGCGACTACTCGTTGTCGTCGTTCTTCGCGCGCTATTGAACTTCTTTTTGCCATGAATCTTCAATCCTTATATAGAATGTACGATGTTATTTTACTTCTCGTTTTACAAAAGGCATACCGAACATCTTTAATAATTCCATTGCTTCAAGATCAGTGTTCGCTGTCGTAACAAATGTAATATCCATACCGGAAATTTTTGTAACTTTATCAGCATCAATTTCCGGGAAGATAATTTGTTCTTTAATACCTAATGTATAGTTACCGCGTCCATCAAACGATTTATCGGACACACCGCGGAAGTCGCGAAGGTTCGGCATTGCAAGCGAAATTAATCTGTCCATAAATTCATACATCATGCGGCTGCGCAATGTAATGCGAGCGCCGATCGCTTGATTCTCACGCAATTTGAAATTTGAAATTGCTTTTTTCGATTTGGTGATTGCCGCTTTTTGTCCGACAATGGTTTCCAATTCTGTAACCGCAGTTTCAAGCAGCTTCGCATCTTGTGTTGCTTGACCAACACCGATATTCAAACACACTTTTTCTAAACGCGGCACTTGCATCACGCTTTTGTATTCGAAGCGTTTCATCATTGCCGGCACAATTTCAGTTTTATATTTTTCGATAAAACGCGGCGGCACACCTTTTTCGTGCACGCCAATATGTTTTTTTTCTTTTGCGGCGGCGCCTTTTTTGCTTTTCGTTTCTTTTGCCATTGTTACATTCTTTCAAAACTGCGCATCACGTTCATCGCGTAATGCTATTGGATAAATATGTTATTAAAACATCTCTCCGCTTTTGCGGGAAACACGCATCACTTTTTTCTTTCCGGTTCCAGCATCTTTTGTGCGCGAGTAACCGATACGTGTTGCAACACCGGTCTTCACATCTTTTACCATCACGTTAGACGCATGAATGGGCGCTTCTTTTTGCACAACGCCGCCTTGCGGATTTTGCTGGCTTGGACGTGTGTGGCGTTTTACAAGATTCACACCTTCAATAATAACCCGTCCGGTAATCGGAAATACTTTCAACACTTTGCCTTCTTTGCCTTTCGCATTGCCGGCGATAACTACAACAAGATCATTTTTCTTTACGTGCATGGAATTTTCTTTCAGAAAAAATTTTACAATACTTCAGGTGCAAGCGATACAATTTTCATGAATTGTTTTTCGCGAAGTTCGCGCGCTACCGGTCCGAAGATACGTGTGCCGCGCGGTTCATTTTGTGCATTAAGAAGCACAACAGCATTTTCATCGAACCGAATGTACGAACCATCTTTTCGACCAATTTCTTTTTTCGTGCGGACAACCACTGCACGAGAGACTTCTCCTTTTTTAACACCAGCGCCGGGAATTGCTGCCTTCACAGCAACAACGATTAAATCTCCGACAGATGCGTAGCGACGATCATGTCCGCCAAGCACACGAATGCAGCGCACTTTTTTTGCGCCGGAATTATCTGCAACAACAAGGTTTGTTTCTTCTTGAATCATGACAATCTCCAGAATTTCTATTATTTCGCTTTTGCGACAATTTCAACAAGTCTCCAGCGTTTCATTTTGCTGAGCGGGCGCGTTTCCATAATTTTTACTGTATCGCCAATACCGGCTTCGCCTTTTTCATCGTGCGCCATCAACCGCGTTGTGCGTTTGAAATATTTTTTGTACAACTTGTGCGGTACTTGCCGTTCGATAGCAACAACAATACTTTTCATCATTTTTGCGCTGACGACTTTTCCGGTTCTAACTTTTCGCCGAGTGGTTCGGTTTTCCATTGTGTATTTGTTCTCCAACAAAAAAAGTTACTTGGTTGACGCTTGTAATTCGCGTTCGCGCACCAATGTATTCATGCGCGCAATATCTTTTCGCGTGTTGCGAAACTTTGCGGTGTTTTCAATCTGGCTTGTTGCCTTTTGAAATTTCATTGTTGCCAATGTTTCATGTCCTTCGGCAATTCGCTGTTTCAGTTCTGCGTCGGAAAGTTCTCGTATTTCGTGTGCTTTCATTTTTAAATCTTCTTTCTTGCTTAATGCGCGTCGTAATCTACGCGTGTTACAAATTTTGTTTTGATGGGAAGTTTGTGTGCTGCAAGAATTAATGCTTCCTGCGCAACGGCTTTATTCACGCCGCCAATTTCAAACATGACTCGTCCCGGTTTTACAACAGAGACCCAAAATTCCGGTGCACCTTTACCGCTGCCCATACGGGTTTCAGCAGGTTTTTTTGTTACCGGTTTATCCGGGAAAATGCGAATCCACACTTTACCTTCACGCTTCATCAAACGTGTGAGCGCAACACGAGCCGCTTCAATTTGGCGTTGCGTAATCCAACCTGGTTCCAATGCTTTTAATCCGAAATCACCGAACGCGATTGTTGCGCCGCGCGTTGCTTTACCACACATGCGTCCGCGTTGTGCTTTTCGATACTTAACTCTTTTTGGCATTAACATGATGAACAGACTCCAATATCAATCAATTAAAAAATTTTATCGTGCGGCGCTACCAAGTACTTCGCCTTTGCAAATCCAAACCTTGACACCAATTTTTCCGTAAATCGTCAACGCTTCTGCCGTCGCATAATCAATGTCAGCGCGAAGTGTGTGAAGTGGAATGCGTCCTTCTTTGTATTGTTCGCGTCGCGCCATTTCTGCGCCGCCAAGACGTCCGCTGCACATCACGCGAATTCCTTCAGCACCCATTCGCATCGAAGCGGTAATCGCCTGCTTCATCGCTCGACGAAATGCGATACGACCTTCTAACTGTGATGCGATATTTTCAGCAACAAGGTACGCATCAAGTTCAGGACGTTTAATTTCATTGATGAGAATTTTTATTTCTTTGTTCGTAATCTTTTTTAATTCTTCTTCAAGTTGAGAAATTTCTTTTCCGCTTTTACCGATAACAATTCCCGGACGCGAGGTTTGAATGGTGATGCGCGCGTTCTTTGGCGTTCGTTCGATTAAAATTTTCGAGACGCCGGCTTTTTTCAATCGGTTGCGTAAATAATTACGCACTACAAAATCTTCGTTCAGTTTTGTGGCGAAGCCTTTATCGTCGTACCAATTTGAATCCCAGGTTTTAATAACTCCTAAGCGAAAACCTATCGGGTGTGTTTTTTGTCCCAAAGCGTACTCCTACTTTTTCTTAATTGTATTGCAAAAAAAATTAATTACTGTTTCGTTGTGCAACCACAATTGTTAAGTGGTGCGAACGTTTAATCATTCTATAAGCTTTGCCCATCGGCGCAGGAAGAATGCGTTTCATCTGAGCGCCGCCATTTACAAAAACTTCTTTCACAAACATTTGATCGGTGTTGGTACGTCCTGCATTGTCTTTGTTCTGCAGATTAGAAATTGCTGAACGTAAAACCTTCTCGGCATTTTTTGCTGCGTGTTTTGGTTGAAAGTGAAGGATGGATAACGCTTCACCAACCGACTTACCGCGAATTAAATCAATAACGATTCGCATTTTACGCGGCGAGGTTCCGACAAATCTATTAACTGCTTTTGCTTCCATTGTATGATACACTCCAAAAATTCGTATTCAAAAATTCGCAGCCGTTTGTTTACGCTGATTCTGTTTTCAAACCAGGATGACCGCGAAAAACTCGTGTCGGAGCAAACTCGCCAAGCTTATGTCCCACCATTGATTCTTGCACATACACAGGAATAAATTTATTTCCGTTGTGCACCGCAAATGTGTGTCCGACAAAATCAGGAGTGATGGTCGAGGAACGCGACCATGTCTTGATTACTTGTTTCTTGTTTGCCTTATTGAGCACTTCAACTTTTTTTAACAACTTTGGCTCTATGAAGGGCCCTTTTTTTACTGATCTACTCATACTTGTTCTTTATAATTACTTGCGTCGTTTAACAATATATTTGTTAGAATCTTTTTTATGCTTGCGAGTTTTTAAACCTTTTGCTTTTTGTCCCCATGGACTTACCGGATGTCCACCACCGGATGTCTTTCCTTCACCACCACCCATTGGATGATCGACAGGGTTTCTAGCAACACCACGACTCTGCGGACGAATTCCCAACCAACGCGAACGTCCAGCTTTGCCAAGACTAATATTTTGATGATCCAAATTTCCCAACATGCCGATTGTTGCATAACAAGTACCGAGTATGTTGCGCACTTCACCGGAAGGGAGTTTCAACAAAACAAAGTCACCTTCTTTTGCCTGAACAACTGCGAAATTTCCAGCGCCGCGTGCAATTTGTCCGCCCTTGCCTTCACGCATTTCAATATTGTGCACCTGTGTGTTTACAGGAATATTTTTTAACGGCAGTGCGTTGCCAACAGTAATTTCAACTTCAGGACCAGCATTAAGTTTCTGATCTACTTTCAAACCTTCAGGAGCAAGAATATATCTTCTCTCACCATCGGCATACACGAGCAATGCAATACGCGAAGAACGATTCGGATCGTACTGAATTGATTCGACACGAGCTTCAACTCCGCGTTTGTCTCGCTTGAAATCAATGATACGATATTGACGTTTATGTCCGCCGCCGCGATGACGCGATGTAATACGACCGAAGCCGTTGCGTCCGCCGCTTTTCGGAAGAGATTCGACGAGCGATTTTTCCGGAGTCGTTTTTGTAATTTCGTCGAACGTTGCCACTGAGTAGTAGCGCGTTGCCGGTGTATTAGGTTTTAATTTTCGTAATGCCATGATGTATTCTCAACAATCAAATTTCAATTTTATACGTTAGCCAAGAAGTCAATTGTTTGACCGTCTTTTATTGTTACAATCGCTTTCTTCCAATCCGAACGGCTGCCGGGAACGCGACCACGTTTTGTCATTTGCGCTTTTGTTTTTCCTTTTACCAAAATTGTGCGAATGCTTTCGACGTTCACGTTGAATTTTTTTTCAACAGCTTTCAATATTTCAATTTTATTGGAATTCTTTTGAACCTCAAATGCATATTGACGCTTGGTCGCAAGCGAAGTCATTTTTTCTGTCAGCAGTGGTTGTATTAATATTGCCATTGTCGTAATCGCTACTCGTTAATGTATTAGTTCGAAAAAGTTTTTTGAATAACGTCTACCGAACTTTTTTGCAACAGAAGAACTGTTGTGTTCAAAATATCGTATGTCGATGCTTTTGCTGCTTCAAGAATATTTAACCGCGGGATATTTTGTCCGGATTTCAAAACGTTTGCGTCTTTTTTTGGAACAAGAAATAAAATTTTCTTCGATGTAATATTCAATGCTTTTAAGATTGCCGCAAATTCTTTTGTCTTCGGTGTATCAAATGTGAAATCTTCAACAACGAGGATCTGTGCATCTTTCACTTTGTACGATAACGCCGATTTTCTTGCAAGACGTTTTACTTTGACCGGAAGCTTCACAACATAATCATGCGGCTTCGGTCCGAATATTGTTCCGCCGCCAACCATCAACGGCGAACGACTTGTACCTTGACGAGCACGACCTGTTTTCTTTTGTCCGAACGGTTTTTTTCCGCCGCCACTCACTTCGCCACGTTCTTTTGTTTTGTGCGTACCTTGACGTTGGTTTGCCATAAACGAACGCACCGCTTGATAAATTGCGTGATCGTTCGGTTCAATTTCAAAAATCGCGGGATCAAGTGTTACTGTGTCGCCGGATTTTGTGCCATCTTTTTTTAAGACATCTATTTTCATAAAGAAGTAAACTTTCTTGATACTACTTCGGCAAAAATTATTTCGTGATAGTTACGTATGTGTTCTTCGGTCCCGGAATAGATCCTTTGACAAGAATCAAATTCGATTCGGGTATCACTTGCAACACTGTTAAATTTTTTACGGTAACATTTTCATGTCCCATGCGTCCGGCCATGCGCATACCTTTAAACACGCGCGAAGGATACGATGAACCACCGATAGAACCCGGCGCGCGAACGCGATCAGAGGCACCGTGCGATGTCATACCAACACCGCTGAAGTGATGTCGTCTCACAACGCCCTGGAAACCTTTTCCTTTTGATTTTGCAGTTACCGACACAACATCGCCTTTCGAGAACACATCAACTTTTATTTCTGCACCAATTGCAAGCTGTGCATTTGTTAAGTTGCGGAACTCGCGAAGCAGACGGAGAGCTTTCACTCCTGCTTTTTCAAAATGACCTTTCAGCGGTTTGTTCAACAGCCTGTCCGGTTTTTCATCATACCCAAGTTGAACAGCTTCATAGCCGTCTTTTTCTTTTGTACGAATTTGAGTGACATAACATGGACCAGCTTCAATAACGGTGCACGGTACCGCTGCTCCGTTGTCATCGAAGATACTCGTCATGCCTATCTTTTTACCTAAAATTCCACTCACTGGTTAATACTCCTTGAGAATGGTCTATAATAGAAGACCAACTGTTACACTCTTGTTTTCAAACGTTGATAGAACAACACTTATTCCAACGCTTTTGATTTACACTTTAATTTCGACATCCACGCCAGCCGGCAAATCAAGTTTCATCAGCGCGTCAACTGTTTTTGTGCCGGATGTTAAAATATCAATAAGTCTTTTGTGCGAGCGAATCTCAAACTGTTCGCGCGATTTTTTATCAACGTGCGGCGAACGATTCACTGTGAACAACGAACGCTTCGTTGGAAGCGGAATTGGACCAGAGACTACCGCACCGGTAGATTTCACAGTCTTGATTATTTTTTCAGCAGACTTATCGATCAGATTATGATCGTAGGATTTTAACTTTATTCGAATTTTTTGACTTGACAATTTGAACTCTCCTCGTTCCGTCTATTTTGCAAGACGGGACGAAAATGATATTTTTTTTTCTTACTCGATAATTTTTGTTACAACACCAGCACCAACCGTACGACCGCCTTCGCGGATAGCAAAGCGTAAACCATCATCCATTGCAATTGTCGAGATTAATTCGATTTGCATATTGTCAACATTATCGCCAGGCATAACCATTTCAACACCTGTCGGCAATGTTACAACTCCGGTAACGTCTGTGGTTCTGAAATAGAACTGCGGACGGTAACCGTTAATGAACGGTGTGTGTCGTCCGCCTTCTTCTTTTTTCAACACATACACCTGCGCACTGAATTTTTTATGCGGTGTAATCGAACCCGGTTTTGCAACAACCATACCGCGTTCGAGATCTGTTTTTTCAACACCACGCAACAGAATACCGGCGTTGTCACCGGCTTTCACTTCATCAAGTTCTTTGCGGAACATTTCTGCACCGGTGATTGTAGTTTTCTTGTGTTGTCCAAGACCAATCACTTCAACTTCGTCACCAACCTTTGCACGACCGCGTTCAACACGACCTGTACCAACCGTGCCACGACCGGTAATGGAAAACACATCTTCGATTGGCATCAAGAATGGTTTTTCAATATCGCGTTTTGGTTCAGGAATATATGTATCAACCGCTTCCATTAAAGCTAAAATTGGTTTGAATGCTTCGTCAGTAATATCTTTGTTTTGTGCTGCAGCTTCTAATGCTTTCGTTGCTGAACCACGGATGATAGGAATTTCATCGCCCGGAAATTGATATAATGTTAACAATTCACGCAATTCCATTTCAACGAGATCGAGCAATTCAGGATCAGCAATATCAACTTTGTTTAAGAAGACAACCATTTTCGGCACACCAACTTGACGTGCAAGAAGAATATGTTCTTTTGTTTGTGGCATCGGTCCGTCCGTACCGGCAACGACAAGAATAGCGCCATCCATTTGCGCTGCACCGGTGATCATGTTCTTCACATAATCAGCGTGACCAGGACAGTCAACGTGCGCGTAGTGGCGTTTTTCGGTTTGATATTCAACGTGTGCTGTTGCGATCGTTATACCGCGAGCTTTTTCTTCCGGAGCGTTATCGATCGAATCGAATGTGCGAATGTTTGCTAAACCTTTTTTTGCCAACGTCATCGTAATCGCGGCAGTTAAAGAAGTTTTGCCGTGATCAACGTGTCCAATTGTACCGACGTTTACGTGCGGTTTGCTGCGGTCAAATTTTTCTTTTGCCATGGGGATGTCTCCTTAATTAATGAGAATTATATTTTTTATCAACACTACACATCGAAACAACTTACTTTGCTTCTTTACCTTTTATTTTTTCAATTATTTGATCGGAAATAGATCTCGGTGTTTCATCGTAATGCGAGAACTGCATAGTATAGAGCGCACGACCTTGTGTCATCGAACGCATTTGTGTTGCATAGCCGAACATTTCTGAAAGAGGAACCATTGCTTTCACAACCTGAGCATCTTTACGCGGCGTGATTCCTTCAATTTTTCCGCGACGAGAATTTAAGTCGCCCATAATGTCGCCGAGATATTCTTCCGGTGTTACAACTTCGACTGCCATAATCGGTTCGAGAATTACCGGACTTGCTTTTTTTGCACCTTCTTGAAACGCGATCGAACCGGCAATCTTAAACGCCATTTCCGACGAGTCAACATCATGGTATGAACCATCGAACAATTTTACTTTTAAATCTTCAACAGGATAACCGGCAAGAATACCGTTCTTCATCGCTTCTTTAATACCTTCAGAAACCGGTTTAATAAATTCACGTGGTATTGAACCGCCAACCACTGCATCTTCGAATTCATATCCTTTACCTTTTTCGTTCGGCTCAATTTCAATCCACACATGTCCGTATTGACCTTTACCGCCGGATTGACGAACAAATTTTCCTTCAGCTTGAACTTTTTTGCGAATAGTTTCTTTGTATGCAACTTGCGGCTTACCAACATTTGCTTCAACTTTGAATTCGCGCCTCATGCGGTCAACGATAATTTCAAGATGAAGCTCGCCCATTCCGGCAATAATTGTTTGACCGGTTTCTTCGTTTGTGGAAATGCGAAATGTCGGATCTTCCTCGGCAAGCTTCTGCATTGCTTCGCCCATTTTTTCCTGATCAACTTTTGTCTTCGGTTCGATCGCTTGAGAAATAACCGGCTCGGGAAATACCATCTTCTCGAGAATAATCGGTTCCTCTTCATTGCATAACGTATCGCCAGTACGAGTATTCTTAAAACCGATCGCCGCAAGAATATCACCTGTATATCCTTCGTCAACATCTTCGCGCGAGTTTGCATGCATACGCAACACACGACCAATACGCTCTCTCTTATCACTGGAAGAATTGTAAATATACGAACCGGCTTTTACTGTTCCGCTATACACTCTAAAAAATGTAAGACGACCAACAAACGGGTCAGTCATAATTTTAAATGCAAGCGCAGTAAATTTTTCGTTATCAGAAACTTTACGCGATACTTGATCTTTCAAATTAATATGATGACCAACTATCTCACCATTAGCAACATCAAGTGGAGACGGCAAGAAATCAATAACCGAATCCAACAACATTTGTACGCCTTTATTTTTAAAGGATGAACCACAGAGCACGGGAACAATACTTACCTTTAAACATGCGCGACGCAACACAACAAGAATTTCTGCGGGCGTAATTTCTTTTCCCTCAAGATATTTTTCCAATAAGGAATCATCTTCATCGGAAACAGCTTCCAACATTTTCATTCGATACTCTGCTGCTTGCGCTTGCAAATCGTGCGGAATTTCAATGTCTTCCCACTTAATACCGCTGCTCGTCTCGTCAAAAATTCTTGCCTTCATTGTTACAAGGTCGATAATACCTTTAAACAAATCACCTTGACCAACAGGTAATTGAATCGGAACCGCATTCGTACCAAGACGATCACGCATCATTCCGATTGCGCCCAAAAAATCTGCACCAATACGATCCATCTTGTTAACAAATGCAATTCGCGGCACACCGTATTTATCAGCTTGACGCCATACGGTTTCTGATTGAGGTTCAACACCACCGACAGAACAAAACAACGCAACCGCACCATCGAGCACGCGAAGCGATCGCTCGACTTCAATTGTAAAATCAACGTGACCAGGAGTATCAATTATATTAACGCGATGTTCTCTCCAAAAGCATGTTGTCGCTGCAGAAGTAATAGTAATACCGCGTTCTTTTTCTTGCTCCATCCAATCCATCGTAGCGGCGCCATCGTGCACTTCACCCATACGATGTAAAACACCCGTGTAATATAAAATTCGCTCCGTTGTTGTGGTTTTACCCGCATCAATGTGAGCCATAATACCAATATTACGTGTACGATCTAAAGAAAATTTTCTAGGCATAGATATTCCAACACATCAAACGAATGCGGTTACGATACACTCGTATAAAAACATTTTTTAAAAACTAATTTTTATTACCACTTAAAGTGAGCGAAAGCTTTATTCGCTTCTGCCATACGATGTGTATCGTCTTTTTTCTTAATGGCGTTACCTTCACCGTTTGCAGCAGCGATAAACTCAGCCGCCAATTTTAACGACATAGACTTATCCGAACGTTCTTTAGCGTATTTAATAAGCCAGCGGATAGCTAGAGCGGTTCGCCGTTCGGGGCGAACTTCTGTAGGAACTTGATAGGTTGCTCCACCTACTCTTCGAGCTTTTACTTCAATGACAGGAGATGCGCTATTCATTGCTTTTTTGAAAACATCGATTGGCGCACCAACTTTCACTCTTTCACCAATAACATCCAAAGCATCGTAAAAAATAGTTTCTGCACGATGTTTTTTACCGCTTATCATAATATTATTAATAAAACGCGAAACCAGCACATCGTTAAATTTCGGGTCACCTGTAACTATTCTTTTTGAAGCTGTTTTTTTTCTCATCTTAATTTCTTAAAATTATTTTGGTCTTTTTGCACCATACTTTGAACGACCTTGCTTGCGCTCATTTACGCCGGCAGTATCTAACGCACCACGAATTATATGATAACGAACGCCAGGTAAATCTTTCACTCTGCCGCCACGAATCATAACAATCGAATGCTCTTGTAAATTATGTCCTTCACCTGGTATGTATGCCGTTACCTCAATACCATTTGTTAAACGAACGCGAGCAACTTTTCGCAATGCTGAGTTTGGTTTTTTTGGTGTAGTAGTATACACTCTTGTACATACACCTCTCTTTTGAGGATTTGCCTCAAGAGCAGGCGCCTTACTTTTTACAGCCAAGCTATTTCTGCCTAACCGAACTAACTGATTAATCGTTGGCAATGAAACTCCAAATATTTACATTTTTGAAAATTTAGCTTAATAATATAGTAAAATATTAAATTTTTGTCAACACAAAATATTTATATTTTTACAAAAAATCTGCTATGTGGTGGCTTTTGTTTTCTTCCGCACTTTTTTAATAACCAAGACTTCCTCCTGTGGTGCTTCGCTTTGTTCTATCGGGGGAGGCAGTTCAAAAGTTTTCGCAGGTTTTTTCGATGTAACCAATACGTCTCTGAATTTTTTCAATCCAGTGCCTGCCGGTATAAGATGTCCCATGATTACATTTTCTTTTAAGCCCAACAAGTGATCAACTTTGCCTTCGATTGCCGCATCAGTTAAAACTTTTGTTGTCTCTTGGAACGATGCAGCAGAGATAAAGCTTTCAGTAGAAAGTGATGCCGATGTAATGCCAAGTAATATTGGTTCCGACATCGCTGGTTCTGCTTCTTTAAACTCGATAACTTTTTTCTCTTTTTTCTTCAACTCAACATTAAGCTCTTTTACTTTTTTCTTTTCAGCCAATGTATTGTTCTTTAATTTTGAATCACCTTTGCTTTCGATGAACACCATTCCTTGCAAGCTGTTATTCATCTTTTCAAATTTTGTTTTTTCAACATAATCGTTCTCAAGCAATGATGTATCACCTGAATCGGTTACTCGAACTTTCTGCATCATCTGACGAACAATTACTTCGACATGCTTGTCGTTAATTTTCACGCCTTGCATGCGATACACTTCTTGAATTTCATTCACAAGATATTCCTGCACAGCGCTCGTTCCTTTGATACGCAAAATATCATGTGGATCAACCGCACCATCAGACAATCTCTCACCGCTGCGGATCATATCATTCTCTTGAACCAGGACGTGTTTGCCAAGTGGAATGAGATAGGTCTTCGTTTCTTTATGATCCATACTTTCCACAATCACTTCGCGTGAACCACGTTTTTGTCCGCCAAATTTTACTATACCATCTATTTCACTAACGATTGAAGGATCTGACGGCGAACGCGCTTCAAATAATTCTGTAACACGCGGAAGACCGCCGGTAATATCACGAGTCTTACCAATATCGCGCGGAATTTTTACAAGCACAGTACCTGCTTTAATTTCTTCGCCGTCATCAACCATGATGTGAGCGCGCGTCGGAATAATATAATTCGCAAGTTTACTTCCGCTTTTGTTGGTTACCATAATCGCCGGACTTAAATTTTTATCGCGCGAATCAATAACAACTTTTTGAATATGTCCTGTTTGTTCATCCGGCTCTTCGCGATATGTATTATTTTCTTTTAAGTCCTGATATTTTATCACACCGGAAAATTCAGAAATAATTGTTGCGTTGTACGGATCCCATTCGTAAATCAATGCACCTTTTTTAATAGACACACCATCAGCGATTTGAAGCACAGCACCGTACGGCACATCGTACTTTGTTAAAATACGATTGTCGTTATCCAACACATTGACAATTCCACTGCGGCCAAGCGCAATAATTTTTTTACCGAACTCGTCGTTAACAGTAATAAATTTTATTCCATCATACTTGATGTAGCCGTCAAATTTTGATGTTACCTGCGATTGTGATGCAATCATACTTGCAGCACCGCCCGTATGGAAAGTACGAAGAGTCAACTGTGTACCGGGTTCACCAATTGATTGTGCAGCAACAATACCGACTGTTTCTCCGATTTCAACAACTTTGCTTGTCGTTAAATTTCGTCCGTAACATTTTGCGCACACGCCGCGTTTTGCTTCGCACGTCAACACCGAACGAATTTCTACATGCTCAATTGAAGTATCAGAAATTGCAACTGCGGTATCTTCATCAATAATCTCGCCGCTTTTTACCAACAGTTTATGTGTAATCGGATCTTTAACATTGTGCACAGAGACTCTGCCGATAATACGTTCCGACAATGGCTCTTTAATATCTTCGCCTTCTTTTAATGCGCCGGTCAACACACCGCGAAATGTTCCGCAATCTTCACTCGAAATAATTGCATCTTGTGCAACATCAACAAGGCGACGTGTTAAGTATCCGGCATCAGCAGTTTTCAACGCTGTATCTGCAAGACCTTTACGCGCACCGTGTGTTGAAATAAAATACTCGAGAATCGTTAATCCTTCGCGAAAGTTTGAAAGAATTGGATTCTCAATCAATTCACCGGTCGCGCCGGAAAGAGATTTTTGCGGCTTCGCCATTAGTCCGCGCATACCTGCCAACTGACGCACTTGCTCTTTTGAACCACGCGCGCCGGAATCAATCATCATATAAATAGAATTGAATCCTTCTTTTGAATTCTGAATTGATTCAAATAATTTTTCTGCAACGCGGCTCGTTGTGCGTGTCCACAAATCAATAACTTGATTGTAACGTTCACCGTTTGTCAGCACGCCGTTTTGATAACGATTTTCAATCGCATCAACTTCTTTTTGTGCTTTCTGAATCAACTCTTCTTTTTCTCGCGGGATAGTAATATCAGCAATACTTACCGAAAGTCCGCCCATCATCGCGTACGTGAATCCGAGGGTTTTCATACGATCTAAAAATTGTGCCGTACGAAGATTACCACATTTACGGAATGTTGTCGAGATAATTTGCACGAGACGTTTTTTATTCAATAACTCGTTGATGTATCCGATTTCCGGCGGAACAATTTCGTTGAACACAACACGACCTGTTGTTGTCTCAATTAATTTTCCTTCGTAACGAACTTTGATGCGCGCATGCAATGCAATTTTATTTTCATTGTATGCAATAATAACTTCTTGCGCTGAAGAGAACATCATTCCTTCGCCTTGCGCACCGGCACGAGATTTTGTCAAGTAGTAACAGCCAAGCACTTGATCTTGTGTCGGTGTAATAACAGGCGAACCGCTTGAGGGCGCAAGAATGTTGTGGCTCGAAAGCATCAGGATGCGTGCTTCAAGCTGCGCGTCGTACGAAAGCGGAATGTGCACCGCCATTTGATCGCCATCGAAATCTGCGTTGAATGCCGTACACACCATCGGATGTAAACGAATTGCTTTTCCTTCAACAAGCACCGGTTGAAACGCTTGAATACCAAGTCTGTGAAGAGTCGGTGCACGGTTCAACAATACAGGATGTCCATCAATAATATTTTCGAGAATTTCCCAAATCTCCTGTCCTTTTTTATCAACCATCTTTTTTGCGCTCTTTACGGTTTTTGCGAGACCGCGTTCAATCAGTTTGCGAATGATAAATGGTTTGAATAATTCAACAGCCATATCTTTTGGGAGACCGCATTGATGCAATTGTAAATCCGGACCGACAACAATAACCGAACGACCGGAATAATCAACACGCTTACCGAGCAAGTTCTGACGGAAGCGCCCTTGTTTTCCTTTCAACATATCGGACAGAGATTTCAGCGCGCGGTTATTATCGCTGCGAACTGCATTCACACGGCGCGAGTTGTCGAACAACGAGTCCACCGATTCTTGCAACATTCTTTTTTCGTTGCGAAGAATAACTTCCGGCGCTTTAATATCGATCAATCGTTTTAAACGGTTGTTGCGAATAATAACGCGGCGATACAAATCATTCAAATCTGATGTTGCAAAGCGACCGCCTTCGAGTGGCACAAGCGGACGAAGTTCCGGGGGAATAACCGGAATCACATCGAGCACCATCCACTCCGGTCTGTTCAACGGATGATCTTCTTTATCGCGAAATGCTTCGATAACACGAAGACGTTTTAACGCATCTTGTTTTTTCAACTGCGATGTTTCAACACGAACACCGGCGCGTAACTCAGCAGACAACTGTTCGATATCAATCCGCTTCAATAATTCTTTAACAGCTTCGCCGCCGATTTTCGCAACAAACTTTTTCGGATCGTCATCATCAAGTTCTTGATTTTTTTCCGGAAGCTGTCCGAGTATATCGAAATACTGATCTTCGGTAATCAAATCTTGTTTTTGTAAACCGGATGTTCCAGGATTCGTAACAACGTACGATTCGTAATAAATAATTTTTTCCAAATCCTTATTGCTGATGCCAAGGATGTAACCAATCTTGCTTGGCAACGAACGGAAATGCCAAATGTGAACGATCGGAACGGCGAGACCGATGTGTCCCATGCGTTCGCGGCGCACACTTTTTTGCGTTACTTCAACACCGCAACGATCGCAGATAATACCTTTATAGCGGATGCGTTTATACTTTCCGCAATGACATTCCCAATCGCGCGTCGGTCCGAAAATTTTCTCGCAGAACAAGCCGTCTTTTTCCGGACGGAACGAACGATAGTTAATCGTTTCCGGTTTCGTTACTTCACCGTACGAACGGGATAAAATTGCATCAGACGACGCAAGACTAATAGAAATTCGTGTAAAAGCTTTTCGTGTATTTGTATCATTACGTGTATAAGCCATGTGCCAATCTCCGTTGTTCAATTTTTTTGTGATGAATGTATTATTCATCTGAGCCAAAGACTCATCAGCCTTTGCTGAGTTGTAGGAACGGCGCGAACCGTTCCTACGTAACTTCATCATTCAATCTTCACTTCTAATCCAAGTCCTTGCAATTCGCGCACAAGCACGTTGAACGATTCGGGAACATTTGATTCGGGCAAGTTATCGCCTTTCACAATTGCTTCGTACACTTTTGCACGTCCCATCACGTCATCGGATTTTACTGTGAGCATTTCTTGAAGCACATGCGCGGCGCCGTACCCTTGCAACGCCCACACTTCCATTTCTCCGAAACGCTGACCGCCGAATTGCGCTTTACCACCCAACGGCTGTTGCGTAATAAGCGAGTACGGTCCGATTGAACGCGCGTGAATCTTATCATCAACCAAGTGAGAAAGTTTCAACATGTAAATGATACCGACTGTTACTTCTTGATCGAAGCGTTCACCGGTACGACCATCAATCAGCACGCTTTTCGAATCAACATTCAAGTTTGCTTTTTTCAATTCTTCTTGAATGTCTTCCCAGCTTGCGCCGTCGAAAATTGGTGTTGAATATTTAATGCCAAGTGCATTCCCTGCCCAGCCAAGTGCGGTTTCAAATAACTGACCGAGGTTCATACGCGAAGGAACGCCGAGCGGATTTAATACGATATCAACCGGACGACCATCCGGCATAAACGGCATATCTTCTTGCGGAACAATTGCCGCTACAACACCTTTGTTACCATGGCGTCCTGCCATTTTATCGCCGACAGAAAGTTTACGTTTCTTTGCAACGTACACTTTGGCAAGCTGAACAATGCCCGGCGGCAGTTCATCACCAATCGCAATTTTATTTTTGTCGTGCTTATATGCTTCTTCAAGATGGTTTTTTGAATCGAAATAATTCTCGTAAATTTTCATCACGAGTGTATTCTTCCGTTTCTCTTCAACCCACTCTTGTTTGTAATCAAGAATTTCAAGTTTGTCGTTGCCAACAAATGTATCTTCTTTAAATTGTGTTCCGCTTCTGAAAATCATGACGCCGTCAACATCGCGCACACCGGCAGATTTTTCTTCGTTCAACAACAAGCCGAGTTTGCGGGCAAGTTTTTCGTAATGATCTTCCATCTTTCTCTTCTGCTCTTTTTCAAGCAAGTCGAGACGTTTCTTATCGTCTTTCTTTGTCTCTGCATCTTTTTTCTTACGGCTGAAAAGTTTTGTTTCAATAACAATACCTTTCATACCCGGAGGCGCTTTCAGTGATGCATCTTTCACATCGCCTGCTTTATCGCCGAAGATTGCTTTCAACAATTTTTCTTCCGGTGTCGGATCGGTTTCACCTTTCGGCGTAATTTTTCCGATGAGAATATCGCCTTCTTTTACTTCAGCACCGACACGAATAATTCCATTTTCATCTAAGTCTTTTGTCGCTTCTTCGCTGACATTCGGAATTTCACGTGTCAATTCTTCTTCGCCGCGTTTTGTATCGCGCACTTGCAATTCAAACTCTTCAATATGTACCGAAGTGTACACATCTTCCGAAACAATGCGCTCGTTCATAATGATAGCATCTTCGAAATTGTAACCGCGCCACGGCATGAATGCGACAAGAACATTTTGCCCAAGTGCAAGTTCACCTTTTTGTGTCGCACAACCATCGGCAAGAATATCTCCTCTTTTGAAACGTTGTCCCGGCACCACAATCGGTTTTTGATCGATTGATGTATCTTGGTTGGTGCGGAAAAATTTCACCAGACGATATTCTACTCTGCGTTTATCTTCGAAACTTACAAGTTGTTCGGTATGCGTTTCATCAATATCATACAGCACTGTAATTTTATCGCCGCTCACATTTTCAACAACACCGGCACGTTCTGCAACGATACAAGTTCGTGAATCGCGCGCAACTTTGTATTCGAGACCTGTACCAACTATCGGAGAATGTGGACGAAGCAACGGCACAGATTGGCGCTGCATGTTTGAACCCATCAATGCACGGTTCGCATCATCATGTTCGAGGAACGGAATCAGCGCCGCAGCCGCACTTACAATTTGTGTCGGCGCAACATCCATGTAATGAATTTCATCGCCATGATGAACGACAAAATCACCTCGTTGCCGAGATGTTACGCGGTCGGTTGCAAATCTATTTTTATCGTCGAGGATAACGTTCGCTTGCGCAATGGTGTACTCGTCTTCTTGCTCAGCATTTAAGAAATCAATCTCGTCGGAAACTTTTCCTTTGTGTACTTTGCGGTACGGTGTTTCGATAAAACCAAATTCGTTCACACGTGCGTGCATACACAACGAAGAAATAAGACCGATGTTCGGACCTTCAGGAGTTTCAATCGGACAGAGGCGACCGTAGTGTGTATAATGAACGTCACGAACTTCAAAGCCGGCACGTTCGCGCGTAAGACCACCCGGTCCAAGCGCAGACATGCGGCGCTTGTTTGTTAATTCAGCAAGCGGATTTGTTTGATCCATGTATTGTGAAAGCTGGTTCGTGCCGAAGAATGCATTGATCACGCTTGTAATGGTACGAGCATTCACTAAATCTTGCGGCGAGAATGCTTCTTGATCGCGGATGTTCATGCGCTCACGAATCGTACGCATCATACGCGAAAGACCAACATTGTATTGCGCCGCAATTTGTTCGCCCACTGTTCGCACGCGGCGATTTCCCAAATGGTCAATATCATCAACTGATGCACGACCTTGTTGAAGATCGAGCACGTACTTAATGATAGCGATAATATCTTCTTTCGTCAGCGTTGTTTTTGTAACGGGAATATCAAGCTTTAATTTTGCGTTCAAACGATGACGACCGACATCACCAAGATCGTATCGTTTCTCGTTGAAGAATAATTTATCAATTAAATTTTTTGCTGTTTCAAGATCGGGTGCATCGCCGGAACGGAGCTGTTTGTAAATTGTTTCGAGCGCGTCTTCTTCGCTATGGACAGCATCTTTTTGAATTGTGTTCGCGATAACCGAACGGCTTTCCACACCATCTGATCTCAACAATTTTAATTTTTTGACTTCAGCTTTTTTAATTTTTTTAATCGCTTCTTCAGTCAGCGTTGCATCTTTGTTGATGATAATTTCACCGGTCTTGCGATCAACAACATCACCGCAAATAATTCGGTCGATGTATGATTTCAAATCAACTTCGGCAACTTTAATTTCTTCGACGAGATCGAACAATTCCAAAATTTCATCGTCAGAAGAATATCCCAATGCACGCAGCAATGTTGTAACAGGAAATTTCTTTTTGCGATCAATGTATGCGTACATCACGTTGTTAATGTCGGTTGTGAATTCAACCCACGAACCGCGGAACGGAATGATACGAGCAGAAAAAATCGGCGTTCCGTTCGGATGAATTGATTCACCGAAGAACACACCGGGCGAGCGATGCAGCTGGCTCACAATAACTCGTTCCGCGCCGTTGATGATAAACGTGCCGCGTTCGGTCATGTACGGCATGTTGCCGAGATACACAAGCTCTTCCATTGATTCCGAATAGCCTTCGCCATCTTCCGCTTTTGTGGAAAGACGCAGCTTCGCTTTAATCGGTACGGCGTACGTTAAACCGCGCTCCTGACATTCGCGCACAGTGTATTTCGGTTTCTCAACATAGTATTCAACGAATTCCAATAAATAATTTTCACGTGTGTCGGTGATCGGAAAATTCATCAAGAAGACTTGCTGCAAACCTTTGCTTTTGCGTTTGTTTGCCGGAACTTTTTCTTGAAGAAAATTTTCGAATGACTCCATTTGCACGTTGAGCAAATCCGGAGTCTCTACGACTTCTTTAATTTGTGCGAATGTATATCGGTTGGTTCGTGTGTCGAGCGATAAATGGGATTGGCTTTTCAAGTCAATCACTCCTTTAGGTCAAACGACCTGATAGTAAGTTGGACAATTTCAGCTTGTTCATCGTTACAAATGGCGCCATGGCGCCACAAAAAAATAATACACAAGCCGATAGTGTTCTGCGTTGAACGCAGTTCCAATATCGGCTTGTTTTTACCTTATACTGTTGTAATTGATAAACACGATAGAGCTGTTCATAAGTTAAAAAAAACTACGTGAAGGAAACGCGTTACTTCAATGTAACTTTAGCGCCTGCTTCTTCAAGGTCTTTTTTCAACTTATCTGCATCAGCTTTGTTGATACCTTCTTTTACAACTTTTGGTGCGCCATCAACTAAATCTTTTGCTTCTTTCAAGCCAAGACCTGTTGCTGCGCGAACAACTTTAATGACGTTGATTTTTTGTGCGCCACTTTCGGTTAATTCAACGGTGAATTCGGTTTGTGCTTCAGCGGCAGGTGCTGCTGCTGCGGCAGGACCGGCAACCATCATCGGTGCAGCTGCTGATACACCAAATTTTTCTTCAAGTGCTTTTTTTAATTCAACTGCTTCGAGAAGGGTAAGCTTTTCGATTTTCTCAACTAATTCTGCTACTACTGACATTGTTCTATCTCCTTAAAATATTTTGTTCAAAATAATGATAAATGTTTATGCGGCTTTTTGTTTTTCAATTGCATCGATAACTCCGACAACATCGCGCACAACAGCATTGAGAACACCAACAACACCGGAAATTGGTGCGTTGAGGCTGCCAAGAATGCTTGCGATAATTTCCGGACGAGACGGCATTTTTGCGATTTCAGCAAGCTTCGAACCTTCGTACACTTGCTTCTCTATGACGCATAATTTTAAACCGAACTTCTCGTTTTTTTCTCGAAACTTTTGAATTATTTTCGCCGGTGCAACAGCATCGTCGTAGGCAAATGCAACTCCGGTCGGACCGACAAGCGCTTTGTAGACGCCATCATAACCGGAAACATTTTCCAACGCTTTTTTAAGAAGCGTATTTTTTACGACTTTGTATTCAATACCTGATTTCCGAAATTCGCGGCGAAGCTCTGTAATTTGTTCCACTGCGATACCGGCGAAATCAGTAAAGAACATGCCTTGCGCTTTTGCTACTTTTTCCTGTATTGCGGAAACAATGAGTTCTTTTTCTGATTTTTTCATTGAATGACTTCGTTTATTATTTTTGAAGAGTGAGAAGCCCGCGCTTACGCCCGGCACCGTTCAAGAATGTAGTATGTAATGAGTGCGTAAATTCTTTTTAAGACAGCAAAGACTCTTCACGTTGTATTCAACATGAAAAGTCTTTTCGAAAATTTTATGATTGAACAACCGAGCGATCAATCTGAACACCAGGACCCATCGTGGAAGAAATATAAATACTTCGCACATACTGTCCTTTTGATGATGCCGGTTTTAATTTTGCAATTGTTGCAAGAAATGCTTTGATATTGTCGGCAAGTTTATCTTTTTCAAATTTTGCTTTACCAATTGTGGCGTGAACAACACCGGCTTTATCAACGCGGAATTCTATCTTGCCGGCTTTTACTTCTTTTACTGCTGTGGCAACATCTTGTGTAACTGTACCGCTTTTCGGATTCGGCATTAAACCGCGTGGACCGAGAATTTTTCCAAGCTTACCAACCTCAACCATCACATCGGGCGTTGCAATAATAACATCGATATCAGCCCATCCACTTTGTAGTTTTTCAACATACTCTTGAAGACCGGCATATTCAGCACCAGCCGCTTTTGCTTCTGCGTCTTTCGGAGATTTTGCCATAACCAACACACGTACTGTTTTTCCGATACCGTGCGGCAATGCAACCGTTCCACGAATTGCCTGATCTGCTTTTTTAGGATCAACGCCTAAACGAACTGCTATATCAACTGCTTCATCAAATTTTGCTGTCGCTGTTTCTTTTACCAGCGCAACTGCATCATCAACCGAGTACGCTTTTTTCTTGTCAACTTTTGCTGCAATAGCTTTTAATCTTTTTCCGACTTTCATTGCCGTATCTTTCTATTTAGTGGTGCGAACGTTGCAATAGCGCAACTCCCACGTGAATAAATTAACCTTCTACAGTAATACCTAAACTTTTTGCCGTACCTTCAATCATGCTCATTGCAGATTCAACATTTGCCGCATTGAGATCGGGCATTTTTGTCGTTGCAATTTCTCGCACTTGCGCTCTGGTAACTTTTCCAACTTTATTACGATTTGGTTCGCCTGAACCTTTTGGAATTTTTGCAGCTTTTAATAGAAGAACTGCCGCCGGAGGTGTTTTCGTAATAAAAGTAAATGACTTATCAGAAAAAACTGTAATAATAACAGGGATAATTAATCCGGCTTGCGCCTGAGTTTTTGCATTAAACTGCTTGCAAAACTCCATAATATTAACACCTTTTTGACCAAGCGCTGGACCTACAGGTGGTGCAGGATTCGCTTGTCCGGCAGGAATTTGCAGCTTCACGAATCCTGTAATTTTTTTTGCCATAGTATTCTCTTAAAATTAAATGCTAAATTATTTTTCAATTTCTACTTGTGTAAAATCAAGCTCAACCGGTGTTTTTCTTCCGAAAATACTTACCATAACTTTGAGCTTTAACTTTTCTTCATTTACTTCCTGTACAAAACCAGAGAAATTATTAAATGGACCGCTGATTACTTTTATCGGTTCGCCAACGTGGAATGGAACTTCCAATACTTCAACGCCACCTGCAGCTTCTTCAATTCGACCAATTAATCGCTTCACTTCATCCGGCTGCAATGGAACAGGTTTATCCTTCGCGCCAACAAAACTTAAAACCGAAGGCGTATTGAGAATAAGATGTTTTGTCTTTTCATCCAGAGTAGCCTCAACGAAAATATATCCGGGAAAAAAATTTTTTATTTTACTTTTTTTCTTTCCATCTTTTACTTCAAACACTTTTTCGGCAGGAACTACAACGCGAGTAATCTTTTCCTGAAGTCCAGCCAAAGCTGTTTCACTTTCAATAGCAGCTTTTACCTTGTTTTCATGTCCGGAGTACGTCCGAATAGTATACCATTTAACTTGCAATGATGTTTCCAATTTGTAGTTTCCAATCAAAAGATGCTTTTAAGGACAAGACTAACGGCAGTATCAACGCCATACACAAAAACGGAAATAATTAGGCATGCTACCAGCACAATCATGGTAGAATCGCGAAGTTCGTCTTTCGTAGGCCACGTAACTTTATTCATTTCCTTGTACACATCGGAAAAAAAAGTGATAATTTTTTCTTTCATCGAGCTATACCAATATAATGAGGTTAAATGTTGCACGTGTGGAGGGACTCGAACCCCCAACCAACGGTTTTGGAGACCGCTACTCTACCAATTGAGCTACACACGTACAAAAAAATTATTTTGTTTCTTTGTGAGTTTGATGTTTGTTACAACGCTTGCAATATTTTCTATATTCAACTCTACCAGTTTGTTTCTTTTTGTTTTTGGTAGTAGAATAATTTCTTTCTTTGCAAACCGTACATTCTAAAGTGATTATATCTCTCATATTAAACCTTTTATTGAATAACCAAAGCTAAAATCATTTACCTAGAGCGGGAGACGGGACTCGAACCCGCGACCAACAGCTTGGAAGGCTGTGACTCTACCAACTGAGTTACTCCCGCACAAAACTGTATATTTTTTTTGAGCTGATGACCGGGATTGAACCGGTGACCTCTTCCTTACCAAGGAAGTGCTCTACCAGCTGAGCTACATCAGCAAATAATTAAATCCACAGCTCAAAAAATATTTCAAATAAAAAAAACTACCATCCGTTCCACAATTGCCTAAAGAATGTGGGTAGGGAAGGATTCGAACCTCCGAAGGCCGGAGCCGTCAGATTTACAGTCTGATGCGTTTAACCACTTCGCTACCTACCCATTTTTGAGCTGGCGAGGAGATTTGAACTCCTGACCTGCTGATTACAAATCAGCTGCTCTACCAGCTGAGCTACGCCAGCAATAAATTTTTTTAGACATTTGTATAGAGTTAAATAATATAGAACTTTTTGCAATAAAGTCAATACTTGTGGCAGGTTTTTTTTTACTTTTTTTGCTTCAGGAAGTTAATTGCTTGTGCTGATTGCAAGGTTGGGTTAATTGTATTGGCTATTTCAAAGTATTTTAGTGCAAACGAGTCATTCTTAAAAAAGCTTTCATACATCCCTCGTTGAACTAACATTGAAGAAATTATAGTACAAAGAGAAACTGAGTACGTATTGCTCCCTTCAAAATCCTGAAATACTATTGCGGGAAATGTTTGCGCATGATAGCTTGTGTCTTTTGTGAGCAAATAAGCAAATCCAGTCGGTACTCTTAGAAAATTGTGTGCAATGTTTTGTTCAATTTCTGATGTTACATAAATATTAACGCTATCTATATTGTGTTCGATAAAACTATTTATCATTTGTATATACTGTCCTTCAATCACCGAAGGATTGTACGGCAAACCATGCTCAAATTTATAAAGCTCTTTTAAAAAAGAATCTATTTCTGTTTGAGACTTTGCTATAATATTTGGATAAAAGTTTTTCAACTGCTCAAAGTACCAAGAACGCCTCAGTAGTTCCTTGTCGATGATAACAATATCAGGTCGAAAGTGTTTAATGTTTTGCAAATAGTACGATGCGGAGATAAGATAATCCCATTGAAATGAAAGTAGAATGGAATGTTGCGGCACATTAGTTAAAATTGTTTTTGTATAATTTTCGACTACATAATTTTTGCTTTCGTCAACATCTTTCCAATTTTTTATTACTTCGAAAACAACGGTACTCAGAAAAAGAAAAAATATTCCTTTTCTAATGTTGTCGTAACGTATCCAACCTAAGATTTCCGAAACACCAAATGCTGAAAACAACGCCAATGCAATAAATGCCAATAAAAAATATGAATCAATATCATGAATATCATAATTAATCGCATACGCAACACAACCGGCAAGTAACAAAAAAAGAAAAACACAAAGTGTTCGTTGTCTTGTGAGCAATCTCCATGCACCAAGTATCGGAAATGGCAGGAATGTCCAATGAAATTCTGACGAGAGTCGTTCAATAAAATATGTGAATTGTCTCGACGCTATTTCTGTCGAAGAAAACATCCATACTCGAAATTGTTTTGCGCTGACATGATTGAAAAAATTTTCAACTGTTGACGGATTTCCCCAGTTCAGCAATGGAGAGGCTGATGCACGTACCGGAAGAAAAATATATACTGAGAGCCCGAGAAGAAATGGAACTACAAGGGTCGCTATTTTCCGAAAAGATGCTTTTGTAAATCCTTGGGTTTTAAAAAAAAGAAATAAAAATGCCGGCGCTAAAAAAATAGTTGTGAGATGATTTGAGAACGATAATCCCAGCACAAAGGCGAACATCAACCAATCATTTTCCTTTTCATCAAGGTTCGCTTTCAAAAAAAAATAGATGATCATTGAGATTAATAGTAGGTGGAGCGAGTATACTTCTACGGTAACAGCTTGCGACCAAAATGTTTGCGAAAACGCAAGTACGCACACTGCAAATAGTGAAGCACCGGTTACACTAAAAGCATCACCAGTTTTTTTATCCCATCGAAATAACAATCTCACAATATAATAGAGAACTACTGCAGCCAGCGACGTGAATAATGCAGACATACTATTGAGTCGGACAATTTCTTCACGCGCTATCGGAAGCAAAGAGAATACTCTTCCTAGTAAAGTAAAAAGCGGATAGCCCGTGGGATGCGCGATACTTAGTGTACATGCGACTGTTGCCAATTCACCGCTATCAATAAAATTCACAGCCGGCGCAATTGTTTGAAGGTACACACCAAAAATAATTAACCACAAACCAACAGCAATGCAGTGATGAATATTGTGAGTTCTAAAATTATTTTTCATATCGGGAAAAATTAAAATAAAACCTCGATCTTCGTTTTGAAGTCGAGGTTGTTTTTCTATCACACATAAAAAGTATATATTTCTAGTGTGAAGTTCAATTGTTCATTCTAATTTTTTATTGAACAAATCTTCATTACATTTATCAAGTTTGTAGATATACCTGCACGCTAAAAGATAGCTGTATCCTGAAACCGACATCATCAATAATCAAACATACTATGTTCATCGGACATTTTGCAGTTGCGTTCGGCGCAAAAAAAGTTGCGCCAAAAGTTTCGCTCGGCACGTTAGTACTGGCTTCACAGTTTATAGATTTGCTTTGGCCTCTCTTTTTACTGTTGGGTATCGAACACGTTCACATAGAACCGGGCAACACTGCTTTTACACCTCTTAATTTTTATGACTATCCAATCACGCACAGTCTTGTTGGTGTAACACTGTGGTCTTTCCTTCTCGGCGGAATATATTTTGCTGTTCGGCGAGATGCTGCAAGTTCGCTCGTTGTTGCGTTTGTTGTTGCCAGCCATTGGATTCTCGATTTTATAACGCACCGCCCAGATCTTCCGCTTGGATTCAACAATGCAACACATGTCGGACTTGGTTTGTGGAACTCTATTCCCGCAACGCTCGTTATCGAAATCATTCTATTCATCGCCGGAGTTACTCTCTACCTTCGCACCACAACTGCTAAAGACAATATTGGTAAATTCGGATTGTGGTCGCTTATTATTTTTATGATGATTATTTATGTGGGAAATGTTTTTGGTCCGCCGCCGCCAAGTGAACATGTAATTGCTCTTGCAGGAAATTTAGGTTGGCTCTTTGTGTTGTGGGCATACTGGGCAGATAAACACAGAAGCACATAAAGAATGACTCGATGTTTTGAATTCTTCTTACAAAAAATGGATGTGGGATAAAAGTGTTTTACACAATCCATATTTTTTATTGACACTACATTTAAATCTCTCTACATTTTTTGCACAGGGGCATGCAGCGAATACACTTGACAATATTCACCATACTTTACGAGCACAGAAATCATGAATCAGCGCACAACAAACTTCGATGAAAAAGCTGCGACGTGGGATGAAGACCCGCGCCGCGTTACACTCGCAAATGATGTGGCAGACACAATTATTCGTGAGATAACACCGACACACGAGATGGACGTTCTCGATTATGGCTGCGGTTCCGGACTTGTTACTCTCCGCATTCAACCGCTTGTGAAAAGTATTACCGGCGCCGATAATTCAAAAGGAATGCTTGATGTCATCCAGAAAAAAATAGATACGCTGAAATTAAAAAATGTTCGCACGCAGTTTATACACTTCGAACAAGGCGAAAAAATAGAAGGAACATTCCATTTAATACTTAGCAGCATGACATTGCACCACATACCCGAACCTGCTCCACTGTTACAACAATTCTATGATCTATTGTTGCCGGAAGGATGTTTATGTATCGCCGATCTCGATACAGAGGATGGCACATTTCATAGCGATAATACCGGCGTAGTACAGTTTGGCTTCGAACGTACATCCATACAATCACTTTTTGAAAAATCAGGTTTTCGTGATGTTCATGGTAGTACTGCCGCAACAGTCGTAAAAAATGACCGGAATTATTCTGTGTTCTTAATTAGCGGCAAAAAATAATTCACACTTTTTTATGAAACGATTTTGCCTTTACATAGTACTCGTCGTTCTTCTTCCCATCTCTCTGTTTGCGTGGAGTGCGCGAATAGAACAACTCAAAACGCAACTCGCACAAACAGAGGATGCTTCAAAAAAAATATCGTTGATGTGTGAAATTTCTTTTGAATATCTATCGAGTAATGCAGACAGTGGTATGTATTTTGCGACAACAGCATTGTCGCTAGCAAAAGCCACAAACAATAATCGCGGTATCGTGCAGTCAAAAATCAGACTTGGCGTATTGTACGAAACCAAAGGAAAGTTCGATTCTGCTTCCATTATGTTTAGCAATGCGCTTGAATTAGGTGAAAAAATTCAAGAAAAAGATATCATTGTGGAAGCATACAACTTCTTAGGGAATTACAATATTAATATAAACCGCGACAAGGCACTCGAATACCAACTAAAGGCTTTAAAAATCAGCGAAGAAATTCACTCTAATCAAGGTATTGCTGCAACATTAAATAACATTGGGAATATTTATCTCGTAACAAAAAACTATGATAAGGCACTGGAATATTTTTTGCGGACGCGTGCCGCATGGAAATCCATTGGTCGCTATAATATAGCAGGAATTTTGAGCGATATTGGTAATGCATATTACTACAAACAAAAATATGACAGCGCCTATACGTACTATCTTGCCTCGTTCAAATCGAACCAAGATGTTCACGATAAACAAGGCATGGGATATAGCTTAGGAAACCTTGGTTTAGTGTATATGAAAACAGGAGAGCAAGCCAAGGCACTCGATGCATTTAAACGCTCGCTGCTATACCGCGAGGAGATCAATAACGATGTCGGCATCTCAAATGGTTTGTTAAATCTTTCTGATTATTATAAAACGGTAGGAAATATTAATAAAGCATTGGAATACGCACTTCAAAATTATGTGTTAATACAAAAGTTTAAAAATAATTTTTTTCTTGCACAAGCAATAAGTGTGCTCGTGCAGTTGTACACAATACAAAAGGAATATAAAACAGCATTACAGTACCAACATATTTATGTGGCAATAAAAGATACTCTTTCCAATGAAGATCAACAACGGCACCTGGCGCAACTGGAACTACTCTATGAAATGAAACAAAGAGAAGTTGAAAATAAATATTTGATGGAAAATCAGGCAAAGCAGGAAGCACTTATTAAACAACAAACTATTCTTGCCATCTCTTTTTCTGCATTGTTTTTTATTGCGTTCGTTTTTGCTTTGTTACTCTACAAATCCAACAAAGCAAAACAAAAAACAAACACACTGCTGAATAAACAAAATGCAATAGTTGAACAACATAAAATGCAGCTTGAAGAATTACATACAGTAAAAGATAAATTATTCTCCGTTGTTACTCACGATTTGCAAAGTCCATTAACTTCACTGTCGATGCTGCTTACGATGATATCGGAAGAAGAATTATCACATGAAGAACTTGAGGAAAATCTAACCAATGCGTTGATGTCATCCAATAATCTCGTGCTGTTGTTGAATAATATTTTACATTGGTCAAAAAGCCAGTGGTACGAATTCCAAGTGCGCCCCGAAACATTTAGTATCTTCGCGCTTGCTGCTGAAAAAATTTATTTGTCTTCTACAGCAATA